>NZ_JBTNDH010000020.1:0-69760 GCF_054511095.1 Arthrobacter sp. TMN-49
CACCCCCACCCCCAAACCCCAAAAAGAGCCCCCCCCCCCCCTTTCCCCCCCCCCCCCCCCCCCCCCCCCCCCCCTCAACCGGGCTGTTGTTACTTGTCGTGTTTGAAGATTCCTGCAATCCTTGCGCCAAGACCCTTGGCGTGTTCCACGGCTTCGCCAGTGAATTCCTTCACATTCTCCACGGCGTCCTCGGTGAACTCCTTGATGTTTTCACCAGCGTCGCCGGCAAATTCTTTCGCCTTTTCCGCAACATCGGCAGCAACGTCCTTGGCCTTCTCGGTCGCGTCGCTGGCAAATTCCTTGACGTTTTCAACTGCGTCCGCGGCCACGTCCTTGGCCGCGTCGGCAACGGAATTCTCGGAATTGTTCTCAGACATGCTTTTCTCCCCTGCAGTTGAAACGCTCCCAAGGCACACTTGCACCCGAGGGTGTTGATGAAGGTTACCTTAGCGGACTCTTTCCGCTTTCGTGAACCGTGACCTGGCCGCGGTGCCGATGCTCAGCAGCACAGGAACTTCAAGCCCCAGCAGTTCATCCAGAGCCGCCACGAGCTCCGCGATCTCATGAGCCAGAACATGCGGGGCAACCCCCTGCCGCGGGAAGACGCGCACCTTCAGCGCCGTTTGTTGGCGGAATTCATAACTCGTCACGGAAACGCCAAACACATCCGTGCGCTCCAACAGGGCGCTCTTGAGCGCCTGTTCAGCCACAGCGCAACTGAGCCGAACAACGCCGGCGGCACCGTCGTCGTCCGCGTTGCCGGGATAGTCCAGCAAGGTGACCGCACGGCCCTTGCCTTGACTGGCAATCCAAGAAATCATGACGATGACGACCACCAGAAGGGCGGCAGCGACGGCAAGCCAGACCCAGCTTTGGGAGGTCAGGATGAGCCTCGAGCCGTCCACGTAGTTGCGCAGCCAGGCCACCTGGTTGCTCGCATAGTTTTGCCACCAGGCGGCGGCTGAGGGAACTGCCGCGAGTGCCACCACGCCGGACCCGGCCACCAACAGGACCAGTCCCATCAGGCTCAGCAGGACTCGATTGAGGCCTCGCGGTGTGCCGTTCATACCCCTATCACCCCGCTCGATGCCAATTTCACCGAAACGCCCGGTTGAGGATTGAGTTCCATGGCGGCAAGTTCGCTCTCCACAGCCGTTTGAATGTCGTGTTCAGACACGCGGATCCCCGACGTCGGGCGGACGTTGACCTGCACAAGGCGCGCCGAGACAATCACCATGACCTGTTCGCGGGTAACACCAGCTGCCATGCGGGCGCATTTGGCCAACGCCGACGCTATGACCTCATCATCAACCACAATGGCAACGCGAGGGTTGGCGATGACGTGCTTGGCCCGGCGACCCGGAAGAAGTCCGTTGCCGAGGAAAATTAAGCCCACCAGAGCCAGCAAAACCCCTGCCGCACCGAGCAAGGCCGGAGGGTAGGGCCCGGGCAGATCGGCAACCCATTGGAGGGCGTCCAGCGGATGAACCAGCCAGGTGGGCTGGCCCAGCGCGGCTATCACGGTTTCCAACAACGCGAAAATGGCTGCCAAGGCCACCAGGATGGCCGCCACCACTGAAAAAGTCGAACGCGGCGAGTGGGTTTCCCGGCGGATTACTCGCGTCATGAACTCGCTCATAGAACCCTCCCGTCATGGCGTGTCGAAAGGGCCGAGATCCGCACATCAACGCGGCTCACCTGCGAACCAGTCAGATACTCGACCTGGGCCAGGATGAGCGCCTTTGCAGCCGTTGCCCGGGCCACAACGCTACCACCGCTTTTGGCCACCCTGTCCGGGTTGCGCTGCACCTCGTGCAGGGGCGGGGCGCCCATGGGTGAGGACACGGAGAGAGCCAGCGCCCCGGCGTCGTCGGAGAAATTCACCCTGACGTGGGCGGGCTGCACGGCAAGAGCCTGGGCCGCGGCAACCCTGGCCACTGACGTCAGCGCCTGAGTGCTGATGCGGTTGTGCCCGGCCAGCCCAGTTCTCACGGGGGTCACCACGGGCAACGGGGCATTCTCGCTCACGACGACGAACGGCGGCCGGTGAGGGCGTCTAGGACACCGCGCCAATCAAGTTTGCCGCCGGCGGCACGGCCCACCAGGGCACCTAGTGCTATGAACAGCGCGGCGACAGCGAACCCCCAAAAGCCGAAGGCGAAGGCCATGAACGCTAAAAATGCACCAAATGCTGCGCACACTATGCTCAGATTCATGGCTACTCTCCTGCTTCTTTTGAGATCTTGAGGCCAGATGCCACGGCCTGGGGGTTCGAGGGTCTAGCGGCAGCGCCCGGACGTTCGGTGAGTCGGGTGCGTGCCGCAGGGCTGTCCGCATCCGTGCTGGAGATGTGAACATCTGTGATCTCAATGTTCACCTCGATGACGCTGCGTCCCACCAAATCCTCCACTGCCGTATATACGGCGCTGCGGACCGCATTGGCCAGCTGCTGTAGCGGGTAGCCGTATTCGGCCATCAAAACAATATCCACGGCCACTTGGGATTCGCCCACTTCCACCCGCACGCCTTGAGTGAGATCCGCAGCTCCCACAACTTCACGAATGGCACCGATGGAGCGTGAGGCCCCCGAACCGAGGGCATGGACTCCGGCAACACCCCGCGCCGCAATGCCAACTACTTTGGCCACTGCTGTTTCAGCTATGACTGTGCGTCCCTGAGGTTCCTCCGGGCTGGTGGCGGCCGGAATACGTGACGACTGGTTGTGCGAGTCCATGTGCGGGCCCTTTCTGTTTCCTTTACGGTAAGCCTATGCACCGAAAACTTGAGGGGCAACGCCGCGACAGTTCGCATACATTTACAAAAGGGTTCCAATTGCCCCAGTTTTTTGTTCAGGGTGAGACTCTTGGTGTCCGTGACGTGGATTCTTCCTTGCGCCAGAGAACCAGCCGTGAGCACAATCACGACGGTGGGCTACACCCACGGCTACACCAAGCCAGTTTTCGGAATTTCGGGAGGGCAAGAGAAAGACCCCTACTTCCCATATAAACAATGGGATGCAGGGGTCTTTCTTTGTGGTGGCTCCGACCGGCGTCGATCCGGTGACCTTTCGATTTTCAGTCGAACGCTCTACCAACTGAGCTACAGAGCCTTGGTGATCTGAAAATCCTCGTCACCAGATTCCCTTGGACGAGCCAAGACAACCAAAGCGACCCTGACGGGACTCGAACCCGCGACCTCCGCCGTGACAGGGCGGCGCGCTAACCAACTGCGCTACAGGGCCATACTATGTACTACTTTTTTTGTTACTATCAACACTTTCGTGTGATTTTCACGAGTTATAGCGTACCAGTTATTTTTCAACTGATTTACCACTCACTCGTACGTACCCCCAACGGGATTCGAACCCGTGCCGCCGCCGTGAAAGGGCGGTGTCCTAGGCCGCTAGACGATGGGGGCCTAAGTCAGCTTCTTTTCCGCCGCGTTGTTTCCAACGCTTCGGTCCGAAGTGGACTCCAAAAACTATAGGGGCAATTCGCTCAGAACGCAAAACGAGCATCTGGGGGTCCTGTTTCGGGCAACCTCGCTAGGCTGAACACATGCATGAGAACCCCCTAGCTGGCATCCCGCACTTTGGTCCCTTCGCCATGACTGAGGACGATTTTGATGCCGCGGTACAAGCAGCCATTGCCCGGATCCCGGCCGAGCTCCGCGCTCAAATGGATAACGTGGTGATCTTCATTGCCGAGGACTACACGCCCGGCCCGGGCGAGGATCCAAGCACCGTGCTCCTAGGCCTCTACGAGGGGGTGCCGCTGACCGAACGCGGCCTCGGCCTGGAATCAGGTTCACTACCGGACCGGATCACGATCTACCGTCAGCCCATCCTTGCTATCTGTACGAGCGTCGAAGAGGTCATTTACGAGGTCATGGTGACTGTGACCCACGAAATCGCCCATCACTTCGGGATCGACGACGAACGCCTGCACGACCTCGGCTGGGGCTAAATTACACTGTTGTGGTTCTAGTTGCTGGTGTTACTGGTGTTGCCAAAGCGTTCGGGGTGGCCGTAGTGTCAGATCAGCTGCGCAATTGCACCCGCGGATTCCCGCGAAACTTGGCCCAGCCCGGTGAGCTTTAAACAGCACCCCTCTCTACTTCTGCAGTAAGGCAACTGGATGAGAATGCGCTTTCTAATTCGTGGCACCACGGCCCTGAGCTGTGCCGTGTTGGCCTCCTCCGCCTTCATCGCCCCGTCGTTTGCCGGCGCCGTGCCGGCCAGTACGACGACGTTCCTTGGCTCAGCGCTGCGCCCCTTGAGTCCGGCCATTCCCAGCCAGGACGACATCACAAAAGCCAAGGACTCCGAGGCCGCCACGGCCGCCGCATCGGCCAAGTTGGACGCAATCCTCAGTTCGGCCAACGACCGTCTGCAAGCATCCACACTGGTGGCCATGGGCGCCAATAGCACCTACACGGATGCTTTGGTGGTCCTTGAACAACGCACGGCAGAGGCCGAAACGGCCACGGCAAAAGCCGCCACGGCCGCCAGTGCCCACAAGAACGCTAAAGCCCAACTGGGCCAGCTGGCGGGCAGCCTCTACAAGAATGGCGGACTGGATCTGGGCGTTCAGACGTTCCTGACCAGCGCCGATGCCGACGACACCATGTACCAGGCCTCAACCCTCATGGCCCTGAGCGCCAACCGCGCACACACATTTGACGCGGCCCAGGCAGCTGCGGCCACATCGGCGGCCTTGGATGCACAGGCGGTGGCGGCCGGCAAGGCCGCCAAGGACGCCACAACAGTCGCCGACGCTTCACGCACGAAGGCGCAGGGAGCTGCCGACGCCCAGGCCGCCGTCGTGGCTGAAAACCAAAGTCAACGCGATGTCCTGCTCCAGCGGCTGGCGACGCTGCACAACACCACAACCGCGCTGGAGGGCGCCCGCGTGGACGCAGTGGCCCGCAAGGCTCAAGAAGCGGCCCTAAAGGCCCAAGTTGCTGCCTCCACCAACGCCCCGGCCCCCGTCCGGCCACCCGCGACCGGGGCGCCTGTCGTGGCACCGTCAGCGCCGAACCCTGCTGCGCCAAACCCTGCCGTGCCGAACCCTGCTGTGCCGAAACCACCGGCCCCGAAGCCTCCTCCGCCCGTGCAACCGCCGGCGCAACCCAAGCCACCGGTCGCACCGCCGGTGAAGCCGCCGCCGGTGCAACCCAAGCCGCCGGTCAAGCCACCGGTGAAGCCGCCACCCACGTCCTCCTACACCCAGGTCATGGTGAACTACGCCATGTCCAAGATCGGTGGCCCGTACCAGTGGGGCGGCAATGGGCCCACGGCGTTTGACTGCTCCGGCCTCGTTCAACAGGCGTTTGCCGCCGCCGGAATATCCGTGCCGCGACAAGGCAGCGACCAATTCTGGGCTGCCCCGCAGCGCGTGCCGCTCTCGCAGATGCGGTACGGGGACCTGCTGGTTTTTGACGACGCCGGGGGCGGCCGGTTTGGCCACATTGCCATCTACATTGGCAACGGCCAGGTGGTGCAGGCGCTGAGCCCGGGCCAGCCCATTGCCGTCACACCGCTGGCATATATGTCAGGCATGAAGCTCTACCCGTACGCAGCCAGATTCTAGGGCGGCCACACACGCAACTGAAGCGCCGTTTGCCATGAGATTCATGGTCAACGGCGCCTCAGCTGCGTCACGCTAGGCCTGCAGGAGCGGACCAAACGCCGAACGGTCATCCTGTCGCGGGTCCTCACGGTCCCGCACCACCATGATGGGCCCCTTGGCGTGGTGACGGACGCCGTCGGTCGTGGAGCCAAGCATCATGCCGGCAAAACCGCCGCGACCTCGCGTGCCCATGACCACCAGTTCAGATGTCGCCGACGCCTTCACCAACTCCTCAACGGCCGAACCCTCGATGAGTTTGACCTCGATGGGCAGCTTCGGGAAATGGCTGCGAATCCATTTCTCTCCGGCGTCGAGCTGCTGTTGAATCTCGGTAAACAACGCTTCACGGTCCACCGGCGCCGGCATCCAGGCGAGCGAACCGGTGTAGGGCTTGACCGCGCAAATGATGCGCAGCGTTGCCCCGGAGCGTTCGGCCTGTTCGGCCGCCAACAAAACGGCGTAGCGGGCGTGTTGCGAGCCGTCAACACCCACCGTGACAAGGTTTTCAATCACCGGGGCAGGTTTGTCGCTGGGGACACCCTCCCCCAGGCGCTGAGCACAACTCAGGGGCACTGTCACGGTGGGGCAGTGCGCGTGGGCAGGCAGCGCGGAGCTGACACTGCCAAGGAGCCGGCCAAGGAAGCCGCCGCGTCCGCGCGAACCAAAGACGAGCAACTGCGCCGATTCGCTCAAGTCCAGCAGCACCCCTGCAGCGTCACCGTTTTCAACCCGCGCATCCATCTCGATATCAAGGTGCGCCACCTTGGCGGCCGCCTCACGAAGGACAGCCTCCGCGCCTTGGCGGATCACGTCGTCGTCCACTGTGGCGTACCCGCCGTCGAGCCCGGACGCGGCAAAAATGGGGACTGTATAGGCCGTGACGAGATGCAGCGGCAGGTTGCGCAGTTTGGCTTGGCGCGCGGCCCATATCAAGGCGCAATTGCTTTGTTCCGAGCCGTCGATGCCCACGACGATTCCTGTGGGTGCCGGAATCGATTCGGGCGTTGCCGACTGCGGTGATTGCTCTGGGGTGCTCATGCTGCGCCTCCTTGTTCAGCTTGCTGCAAGGGGCCAACACACCATGGCGCCTCCCCTTCGCGGCCTGTACCTGTGACTATCGCGGTTTAGGCCTAGCGCGTCAAGTTACCCCCGCCGGGCCGCGGGAAATGGTGCGTCATCTGCGGCCATACCCAAGGACCACGCACGTATGAAAGAGTGTGAGAGCAATATCACCTTTGGAGAGTGGGTATCGATGCTGCAGCTGCTTGAGTCCGGCGTATCACGCGGGCTAAACGGCAATCTTGGCGCCCCCGGGGAGAACTGGGCCAACGCCAGCACCGCCTGCGCCAGCTTTGAAGCCCCCCTGGCGGTTTTGGATGTGCAGGCATTCTCCTTCAACGCCGGTTCCTTGCTGCGCCGGGCCGCGGGGAAACCCATTCGGGTGGCCAGCAAGTCGATCCGCTCCAGGGAAGTGTTGCGTGCTGTGCTGGCACGGGACGGTTTTGCCGGCATCCTCAGTTTCACCCTGCCTGAGGCCTTGTGGCTGGCAGCTGACCCAACCGATGCGTTCCTGGACGTGGTGGTGGCCTATCCCACGGCGGACGGGCGGGCCTTGCGAGCCTTGGCCGTGGACCCTGTCGCCTGCGAGCGCGTCACCGTGATGGTTGATTCCGCCGAGCATCTTGCGTGGATGGCCACCACACTGGCCGACGTCACCCCTGCCGCTCCGCTCCGCCTTTGCCTGGACCTTGATGTGTCATGGCGGCCCACAGTGCGCGGAAGGCCGCTGGGGCACATTGGTGTGCGCCGCTCACCTGTGCGCACCGGCTCCGAGGCCATTGCCATGGCCTTGCTCATTGACACGTACAGGCGTGCCGGCGTCAAGCTTTTCACCTTGGTGGGGCTCATGGCCTATGAAGCCCAAATAGCGGGTCTGGCGGACACCCCGCACACAGGCAATACGGCGGCCGATGCGGCAAAGTCCCAGCTGTTGCGCCGGATGCAGCGCGCCTCCATGGCGGAGCTCATTCATCGCCGCGGCAATATGGTGGCAGCGGTGCGCAACGTGACCGACCTTGAATTCGTCAATGGCGGTGGGACCGGAAGTCTGGAGCTGACAACAACTGATTCTTCGGTGAGCGAGCTGGCGGCCGGTTCGGGCCTGTTTGGTCCCACACTTTTTGACGGCTATTCGCGCTTTAGCCCCTCCCACGCGGTGGGGTTTGCCGCCCCGGTGGTCAGGCGCCCGGCCCCCGACATGGTGACAGTTTTGGGCGGCGGCTGGATTGCTTCGGGCCCGCCCGGGGCTGACAGGTCCCCGACCCCCGTCTACCCGCCCGGTTTGGCCCTGCTGGGCATTGAGGGCGCCGGCGAGGTGCAGACGCCCCTGCGCGGCGCTGCGGCCGCTGCGCTGGGTATTGGCGACAAGGTCTGGTTCCGGCCCGCCAAATCCGGTGAGGTGTGCGAGCATGTGGCTGCTTTGGAGCTGCTCGACGGCGGGCGCAGAGTGGGCGCGGCGCTCACCTATCGCGGCGAAGGGAAGACGTTTATATGAGTGAGTGGCGCAATTGGGCTGGGGATCAACGCTGCACGCCCAGCTCTGTGGCGCGGCCGCGCACGGTAGCCGAGGTTTCGGCTCTTGTCATGGCCACAGCAGCATCCGGGGGCACCATCAAGGCAGTCGGCGCCGGGCACAGCTTTACCGACATTGCCCTCAGTAGCGGGGTCCAGCTGCACCTGGACGGCCTCAGCGGGCTCCTTCAGGTGGACAGGGCAGCCAAAGTGGTCACCCTGGCCGGTGGCACCAGGCTGCACGAGATTCCGGCCCTGCTGAAGCCATACGGCCTGGCCATGGAGAATCTTGGCGATATTGACAGGCAGTCGATTGCCGGGGCCATCTCCACAGGCACCCACGGCACGGGGCTGCGGTTTGGTGGCATTGCCACCCAGGTGCGCGCCCTGACGTTGGTGAGCGGAACTGGCGAGGTGCTGACGTGCTCCGCCACCGAAAACGCTGACGTGTTTTCGGTGGCCCGGGTGGGTTTAGGCGCCTTGGGCATCATTACCTCCGTGACACTGCAGTGTGTTGACGCCTTCATGCTGCACGCGGTGGAGCGCCCCGAACCGCTGGCAGAAGTTCTGGAGTCATTGTCCGAACGCCAGCTGGTGGCCGATCATTTTGAGTTCTACTGGTTCCCGCACACGTCAATGGCGTTAACCAAGACCAACACCCGGCACACACCCGGGACCCTCCCGGGCGGGGTTGCCCCCTTGTCAGCAACGGCGCATCTGGTGGCTGACAGGCTGGTCCCGAACACCTTGTTCTCGGCCCTGTGCACTGTCACCCACAAGCTGCCCTCGATCATCCCCACGGTCAATGACCTTGCCTCGAAGCTGACAGGCACGAGGGAATTTGGCGACGCCTCCCACAAGGTGTTCGCCACTGAGCGGACTCTACGCTTCAGGGAAATGGAATACGCGCTCCCGCTGGACACCATTCCCGCCGTGTTGGGCGAACTCGATGCCATGATCAAGCGCAAGGGACTACACATTTCATTTCCTGTTGAGGTGCGCAGCGCAGCTGCTGACACCATTGCCCTATCCACAGCGAACAACCGTCACAGTGGGTACATAGCCATCCACCAGCACATCAAGACTGCCCCCTTTGAATACTTCAAGGCAGCCGAGGAAATCTTCACAGCACACGCCGGACGGCCGCATTGGGGCAAGTGGCACTTTCTCCAATCGAAAGACTTTGAGCGGCTCTATCCAGACCTTGAAAAGTTCTGTAAGGTTCGAGATGTTCTCGATCACACCGGGGTGTTCAGCAACGCCTATCTAGACCGGGTACTTCCCTAGATCCGCACCACATCACAGCCTTGCCCTTGGCTGTGCCGCCTGTAAGTTCTCCTACCGTTCGAGGAGCTATTTGCTATGAAGGCCGCGTCCTTTGCTGCCCCGCCGTTGCCCACCAGCGGCGCGGCTGATCCTCTTGCCAACCCCGTGCAGGGCTCTACCGAAACCACCTCCACCATTGTGATTGGTTCCGGATTCTCAGCCCTGGCGGTGGCAGCCGAACTCAACAGGCAGGGCGTCCAGGCAATTGTGGTGGAAAGCTTCTGCCCCCTGAAGCAGACACCGCCACCACCGCCCACAACAGGTGGCATTAGCCTGGCAGCACTGAATGAACGAAGCGAAATTTTGCGGCTCCTGGAGCACTACGCACGCCGCCACGAACTGGATATTCGGCCGTCAACCCGGGCCCTGTCACTCACCCGGCAGGAGGGGCCGCTCCCGGAAACCCCCTACTGGAGCGTACGCACGGCCACGGGAACGTTGAGCGCCCACAGCATCGTCTTTACCCGAGGCGCCCTAAACCAACTGCTGCGCGTCCTGCACAACGCCGGTGTCACAACAGCTGCCGAGCTGCGCTCAGGGATGCACGCCCTGGGCTTGTATCTCGTGGGTGTGGGCGATCTGGTCATCCCCACCACGCAGGAAATCTTGCACCAAGCCAAACGTGCTGGCTCCTCCATCTCGTCTCGAGTAGCAGCCCTGGAACACGGTTCAGGGCTGGCGCTGGTCTAGGAATCCTGCCCCAGGCCAGCGGCCCCGCAGCGGCTACTCTTCGCTGGCCAAACGGCGTCGTGCCACCACCACCATGGCAACCACCACGACGATCAAAACACCAATCAAGGCAAAGACACTCCACGGCACGGCGCCACTGTCCTGAACGGGCTCGGCGCCAGCCTCGGTGGGGGCCTGGACAGACTGCATGGGCCCGGCACCAACACCCTGGCCGGCAGTTGTGGCGGCTGCGGTGGCGGTGAAACTGAATTTTCCCTCAATGGGATGCGAGTCGGAGGACACCAGGCGCCACTGGACGGTGTACTTTCCGGCCGGGGCGCCGGGGCGGACACCCTGTGCTGCCACCTTGTCCAGCACGTCCACCTCGCCTTGGGCCCAGTTGTCGCCGGCCTCATCAAGAACCAGAACTTGGGAACCAATAACAGCGGGGCTGTTGCTCAAGCTGATCTGGATTTTCGCCGGCACGGTCGCCACCGTTGACCCGTTGGCAGGAGAAGTTTCAAGGACGGCGTCGTGCGCCAATGCCGCCGTGGATGATCCCAGCACGATCAACAGGGCGGCCGCGACGGCCACCAAAGTACGTCTCAACCGTGGTTGCGGTGTCATTTTCGTCTCACTAAGCCGAAGACTTACGGGACTCTTCACGGCGTGGGTTCCTTTGTTCGATGGAGCGATGGCTCCTCACGGTATCCCAGAATCTTGTGAGTTTCCTGCAGAACTCAGGCATTTGCGGCCGCACGGGCGGCGGCACCATGTCGGCGTCGTGCGTGGAAATGGTGGAAGAGCCGAGCCTGCACCACTACGTTGCGCCCGGTCTTTACCGGCTAGTATTTCCTCGAATAACATAATTTCATTTCACTTCGCCCGGAGGGCTCTTACATGGCTACCAAAACGGACGTCCGGCTGTCAGCTGTCGACAAATACTTCATGATCACGGCCCGCGGCTCCAACTACTCGCGAGAGATCCGCGGCGGTTTCGCCACATTCTTTGCCATGAGCTACATCGTAGTGCTCAACCCGCTGATCCTAGGCGGCGCTGACTCCACCGGCGGCGAGCTGGGCCTGGAACGCGTTGCAGCTGTCACAGCATTTGTGGCCGGTATCCTGACCATCATCATGGGCGCCTGGGCGAAGCACCCCTTCGCACTGGCTGCCGGACTTGGCGTCAACGCGTTTGTTGCCGTCACGGTGGCCACCCACCCGGGCTTGACCTGGCCGGACATGATGGGTCTGGTGGTCCTTTCGGGCATCACCATGTTCATCCTGGTGCTGACAGGTTTCCGAACGGCTGTGTTCAAGGCAGTCCCCGAGGGTCTGAAAACCGCCATTGTGGTGGGTATTGGCATGTTCATTGCCCTCATTGGTTTGGTCAACGCCGGCTTTGTGCGCCGCATCCCCGACGTTGCAGGCACCACTGTTCCCGTCGGCCTTGGCTTTGACGGCAAGCTCATGGGCTGGCCCACGCTGGTGTTTGTTGTTGGCCTGGCGCTGACCATTGGCTTGGTGGTCCGCAAGGTCAAGGGCGCCATCCTGATCGGCATTGTGGTCTCCACCATCTTGGCCAACATCTTGGAAATGACACTTCACATTGGGCCGTCCTTTGACGGCACCACCTCCAACCCGCAGGGCTGGTCCTTGGTGTCGCCGCAGCTGTCCCAGTGGTCAATGCCCGATTTGTCGCTGCTGGGCCAGGTGAACCTCTTTGGCGCGTTCAGTAAGCTGGGCGCGCTGGCGGCTATCTTGTTGGCGTTTGTGATCTTGCTGAGCATCTTCTTCGACGCCATGGGCACCATGGTGGGTCTTGCCGCAGAGGCCGGCTCCATGGACAAGGACGGCAACATCCCCAACGTTGATCGCGTGCTGCTGGTCGACGCCTTCGGTGCCATTGCCGGTGGTGGCGCGTCGGCGTCCTCGAACCAGATCTACGTCGAATCCGGCGCCGGCATCGGCGAAGGCGCCCGCACGGGCCTGGCCTCCATGGTGACTGGCCTGCTGTTGATTCTGGCCATGTTTATCACCCCGTTGATCAAGCTGGTCCCCTTTGAAGCTGTTGCCCCGGCACTCGTGGTGGTTGGTTTCATGATGGTCTCCCAGGTGGGCAAGATCGACTGGTCCGATTGGGGCATTGGCATCCCCGCGTTCCTGACGTTCACGTTGATGCCTTTCACCTACTCCATTGCCAACGGCCTGGGCGCCGGCTTCATCGCGTTCGTGCTGATCCGCCTGTGCCAGGGCCGCGTCAAGGAAATCCATCCCCTGATGTGGGTCGTTGCCGGCGCGTTCTTGCTGTTCTTCGGCATCGGCACGGTGGAAGCCCTGGTCGGCATCAAGTAGCCCCCTCCTCATCTGACCCGCAGAAAACGGCGAAAATGCGCGCTTTTAGCGCGACTTTCGGCGTTTTCTGCGGGTCAGTTTGGTTGGTCCCGCGCACCCGATGGTTCCCTGTCCGAGGGACGAGGCCAGGGAACCATCGGGTGCGCGGTGGAGTCTGCCATGCCAGACGCCGCAGGCCCCGGTGGACTGGCGCGCGGGCCAACCGTGCTGTTCGCTGGGAGTATGGACTTTTCTGCTCTCACCATTGATACTCCTGCAACGCCGTGGACGGGCAGGAACGACGGCGACGGTCCCGCCCACCGCCGTTGGTGGCAGGCTGTGGGCAACACGGCACCCTCGGCCCTGGATGCCGCCCTCCCCGGACCCGCGTCCCTGCTGGGTTTTTGTTCCGATGCCGGGGTGCTGCGCAATCACGGCCGCACGGGTGCCGCCTCGGGCCCGGCAGCCATCCGCGCCGCGCTGGGGTCCCTGGCATTCCACGGCACCCGCAGTATCAGCGACGTGGGAGACGTGGTGGTTTCTAACGATGCCCTTGAAACGGGGCAGGCGCGAGTGGGGACCGCACTCACCTCGCTGCTCGACGCCGGATACCTCACCGTGGTGCTTGGCGGTGGCCACGAGACAGCGTTTGCCAGCTACCTGGGCGTGGCTGGCACAGCCGCAGTGGCCAACGGCGCCCGTTTGGGCGTGCTGAATCTTGATGCCCACTTTGATTTGCGCCAGGCGCCGGCTCCCAGCTCGGGCACTCCGTTCCTGCAGATGGCCCACGCCGAAGCCGCCGCCGGGCGGGAACTGAACTACGCCGTCGTGGGCATCAGTGAACCGAACAACACGCGCACACTCTTTGACACGGCGCACAGCCTTGACGTGAAGTACCTATTGGATGAGGATTGCTCCGGCGAGCGCACCGCAGCGTTTGTGTCCTCGTTTCTGGAGACGGTGGACATTGTGTACTTGACCATCGATCTGGACGTACTGCCGGCGGCCGTGGCTCCCGGTGTCAGCGCCCCGGCCGCCTACGGGGTGCCGCTGCCGGTGATCACAGCCGTGTGCCGTCAGGTGGCCGCCAGCGGAAAACTGTTCCACTGTGATGTGGCGGAGCTGAACCCGGAGTTCGATATCGACAATCGCACGGCCAAGGTGGCCGCCCGGCTGGTGGACACCCTGCTGCGCTAACGCCCGGCCCTACAAACTGACCCGCAGAAAACGCCGAAAATGCGCGGTTTTACCGTGTTTTTCGGCGTTTTCTGCGGGTCAGTTTGTAGGCGGGAAAGTTGCGAGGCGGGACGGAATCAGTGACTGGCCGCCGGCAGCTCTGCGACATCCGGCTCGTGGCCACCTTGGAACTGCGTCTTGTACAGATCGTAGTAGGCACCCTTGCGGGCCAGCAGTTCAGCATGGTTGCCGTGTTCGACAATGTCCCCGTCCTCCATGACAAGGATGGTGTGGGCATCCCTGATGGTGGAGAGCCGGTGCGCAATGACAAACGATGTCCTGTCCGTGCGCAACGCCGCCATGGCGTGCTGAACCAGCAGCTCGGTGCGCGTATCCACCGAGGAGGTGGCCTCATCGAGGATCAGCAGCGACGGCTGGGCAATGAACGCCCTGGCAATGGTGATCAACTGCCGCTCACCAGCGGAGACTGTGCCGCCGTCGGCGTCGACAACCGTGGCATAGCCTTTGGGTAGCTGACGCACAAACCTGTCCACCATGGTTGCTTCGGCTGCGGCGGTGATCTCCTCGTCGGTGGCATCCAGGCGGCCGTAACGGATGTTCTCCTTGATGGTGCCTTCAAAGAGCCACGCATCCTGGAGCACCATGCCCACCTGTGAGCGCACCTGCTCGCGGGACAGCTCGCGGGTGTCCACGCCGTCGATCATGATCCGCCCGCCGGTGAGCTCGTAAAAGCGCATGACCAGATTGACCAGCGTTGTCTTGCCGGCGCCCGTGGGCCCCACAATGGCAACTGTCTGTCCGGGCTCCACGGTGAAGGAAACATCGCGGATCAGCGGGGTCTCCGGGGAGTAGCTGAAGGAGACGTTCTCAAAAAGCACATGCCCGTCGGTTTTCTCCGGCAGCAAATCAGAGTCCTGTTCGGCTTCCTGCTCATCGGCGTCGAGGATTTCAAAGGTCCGCTCGGCGGAGGCCACACCCGACTGGATCATGTTGGCAATGCCCGCAATTTGACCGATGGGCTGGGAGAATTCGCGGGAGTACTGGATGAACGCCGTGGCATCACCCAGGGTCATGCCTCCGGTGGCTACCCGCACGCCACCAACGACGGCGACCAGCACGTAGGAGAGGTAGGAGACAAATTGCATGGCCGGCATGATCATGCCGGAGACGAACTGTGCACCAAAGGACGCCTTGAAGAGGCGCTCGTTGCGTTCGTCAAACTCGGCCAGCATCTCCTCGTCACGACCATAGGCCCTGACCAGTTCAAGCCCGGAGAACGTCTCCTCAACATGACCGTTCACCGCGCCGGTTTGCTTCCACTGGGCGGCGAAGAGCTTCTGGGACTTGGAGCCAATCACGCCCGCAATGACAGCCGAGAGGGGCAGCGCGATGAGGGCAATCAAGCCCAGCTGCCAAGACACAATGAACATCATGACCCCAATGCCAACAACCGTCAGAACCGACTGCACCAGCTGTGAGAACGCCTGCTGCAACGCCGATTGAATGTTGTCCACATCATTTGTGACCCGGGACATCAGGTCCCCGCGCTGCCGGATGTCAAAGTACCCCAGCGGGAGCCTGTTGAGCTTGCCTTGAATATCCTCGCGGAGCTTGTAGACAACGCGCATGACCAGCGCGTTGAGCAAGAACCCCTGCAACCACATGAAGACCGAGGCCACCGAATACAGGGCCAGCACTATGACTATGAGCCGGCTGAGCTCCACGAAGTCAATGCCGGCTCCGGGCACAACGTTGGCCTTGGCCAGCATGTCCGCAAACTGGCCATTGCCTGCAGCGCGCTGGGCTTCCACTAACGTTTCAAGTGGAACACCCGCGGGAAGCTGTGAGCCGATCACGCCGTTGAAAATAACGTCCATGGCCGCGCCAAGGATCTTGGGGGCGATGACCGTGAGCACCACTGAAGCGGCAACAAACACCAGGACCACGGCGAACATGGTCCGTTCGGGGCGCAACAGGCCAACAAGCCGCTTGGCCGCCGGCCAAAAGTTCTCGGCCTTCTTGGCGGGAGTTCCACCAAACATGTCCCCGTCAGCCTCCGTGGGCTTGTACTCGGGGTAGAGCTCCTCGTCCTCGACAATGTCCTGCTCCGGAGCCTGAATCTTAGCTTTGCGCGCCATTATGCAACACCTTCAATGCTTAGCTGCGACTGAACAATCTCGCGGTAGGTTTCGTTGCTGTCGAGGAGTTCGTCGTGGTTTCCGGCGCCGACAACTTCGCCGTTGTCCAGCACGATGATGTGATCGGCCTCCCGGATGGTGGAGACGCGTTGGGCCACGATGATGACGGTGGCCCCGCTGGTGGCCTCGTGCAGGGATTCGCGCAAGCGCAGGTCCGTGGCCACATCCAGAGCCGAGAGCGAATCGTCAAACAAGAAAATTCGTGGCCGGGCGGCCAAGGCTCGGGAAATGCAGAGCCGCTGGCGCTGACCGCCGGAGACATTAGTGCCACCCTGAGCGATGGGCGTGTTGAGCTGCTTGGGTTTATCTTCAACAAAATCCTTGGCCTGGGCAACCCGCAAGGCCTCCCACAGCTCCCCGTCGTTGGCATCGGGGTGGCCAAACTTCAGGTTAGAGGCAACGGTGCCGGAGAAAAGGTACGGCTTCTGCGGCACCAACCCCACCAGCTGTGCCATCTGTGGGCGGGTGAAATCGCTGACGCTCACCCCGCCAATGCTTACACTCCCGCTCTGGGGCTCAAAGAGGCGCGGGATCAAGTTCAACAGCGTTGACTTCCCGGAACCGGTGGAGCCCACAATCGCAGTGGTTTGTCCGGCCCTGGCCGTGAAGCTCACGTTGTTCAACACCGGACGCTCGGCCCCCGGGTAGCCAAAGGAGACGCCAGAAAATTCGACGCCGTGACTTGCCGGCGCCGGGGCACCGCTGGGCACGCTCAGGCTCGGTTCCGCGGACAGGACCTCATCCAGGCGTTCGGCCGAGATGGCCGCCCGCGGAATCATCATCACCATGAACACGCCCATCATGACGGCCACCAGGATTTGCAGCAAGTATTGCAAGAACGCTGTGAGCGAGCCGATCTGCATTTGACCGGAATCCACCCGCTGCCCGCCAAACCACAACACCGCAGCCGTCGCCAGGTGCAGGATCATCATGATGACGGGGAACATGAGTACAAAGAGGTTGCCAACCCTGACCGAAACGCGGGTCAGGGACTGGTTGGCGTCACGGTAGCGCTGAGCTTCAAACTTCTCCCGCACAAACGCCCGAATGACCCGAATACCAACGATTTGTTCGCGCAAAACGCCGTTGACGGCGTCGATCCGCTCCTGCATTTCCCGGAATAACGGCAGCAATTTCACCACCAAGAAGCCAACCACAAGGAACAACAGCGGCACCGAAACCCAGACCAGCCAGGACAGCCCAACGTCCTCGCGCAGCGCCATGATGATCCCACCAATGCTCATGATGGGGGTGGAGACCATGAAATTCAGGGTCATCAGGATCAGCATTTGCACTTGCTGGACGTCATTGGTGTTGCGGGTGATCAGCGTTGCCGTGCCGAAACGGCTCACATCCAGCGCACCCAGGGCGTTGACCCGGTAGTAAACCTCACGGCGCAGATCACGGCCAATGGCCATGGCCGTGCGGGCACCAAAATAGATGCCACCAATCGCCGTGATCACCTGCACAAAGCAGACCAGCACCATGGTGACGCCCGTGGACCAGATGAAGTCTGTATCACCCGTGGCCACGCCCTGATCAATGATCTGTGCGTTCAAGCTGGGCAGATACAGTGCAGCGATGGTGGAGATCAGTTGCAGAACAAACACGGCAACTATCCAAGCCCAATAGGGTTCAGCGTGCCGCAGGGACAGCCGGAGCAGTTTCACGAGAAGTATCCCATTCGAATATACGTTTGAATAGAGGGGTACAAAACATTAAACACGCCCAATGCGGCGCTGACAACACCTTTTCGGTGGGTCGACGGAAAACGACGCCGGCTGCTCTAGTTCAGCGGGCCAGTCGCCTTCTCGGCAGCGGCGCGGATGGCCCCGGAGCCCACCAGGCGATCCGCTTCCTCCAGCTCCGGGGACAGGAACCTGTCCGATCCGGGACCCTGCACGGTCGCCCGAAGCACCCCAAGGACGGCCGCGCCGGCGGGACCGGGGACAAGTTCGCCGTCGGACATGGACGTCCGCATGTCGATGGCGCGGGTGGCTGTGACCAGCTCGATGGCGAGCACGCGGCGCAGGTTCTCCACCGAACGGCGCAGCTTGCGGGCGGCGTGCCAGCCCATGGACACGTGGTCCTCCTGCATGGCGGAGCTGGGAATGGAATCCACCGACGCCGGAACTGCCAACCGTTTGGAGTCCGAGACCAGCCCGGCCTGGGTGTACTGGGCGATCATGAGACCCGAGTCCACGCCGGGGTCACCGGCCAGGAAGGCCGGCAGCCCCTGGGAGCGGGCGGGGTCAAGCATCCTGTCGGTGCGGCGCTCGGCGATCGAGGCAACGTCCGCGGAGACGATGGCCAAAAAGTCCAGGACATAGGCCACCGGGGCGCCGTGGAAGTTGCCGTTGGAGCTGACCCGGCCATCGGGCAGCACCACGGGGTTGTCGATCGAGGCGGCCAGCTCGCGCGTTGCCACCATGAGCGCGTAATCCACGGTGTCACGGGCCGCACCGGCCACCTGGGGGGCGCAACGCAACGAGTAAGCGTCCTGCACGCGGGAGTCGCCCACACGGTGTGAGGCGACGATGGGCGAATGGGCCAGCACCCGCAGCATGTTGTTGGCGCTGGCGGCCTGGCCGGGGTGCGGGCGCAGGTCCATGTGCAGTTCGGGCACGAACACCTGGTCGGTGCCCAGCAGGCCCTCGACGCTGAGCGCGGCGGTGATGTCCGCCGTCGTCAGCAACAGGCGCAAGTCGGCGATGGCCATGAGCAGCATGCCGAGCATACCGTCGGTGCCATTGACCAGGGCCAGCCCCTCCTTCTCGGCAAGTTCAATGGGTGTGATGCCAGCCTCGGCGAGCAGTTCCGGGACGGGCCGCACCACACCGTCCGGGCCCGCGGCCTCACCCTCGCCCATCAGGACCAGCGCGCAGTGTGACAGCGGGGCCAGATCGCCGGAGCAGCCCAGCGAACCAAACTCGCGGACCAGCGGTGTGATGCCGGCGTTGAGGACATCCACCATGGTCTGCACGACGACGGGGCGCACGCCCGTGCGGCCGCTCGCCAAGGTTTTGGCCCGCAGGAACATCAACGCGCGCACCACCTCGCGCTCCACGGCCGGACCCATGCCGGCGGAGTGACTGCGGATGAGCGATTTTTGCAGTTGCGTGCGCATGTCGGCGGGGATGTGCCGATTGGCCAAGGCGCCGAACCCTGTGGAAATCCCGTAGGCGGGGGTCTCGGAGTTGGCCAGTTTGTCGATGTGCGCCCTGACGCGTGCGACGCCGGCCAGCGCCTCTTCGCTGATGGTCACCGTTGCGTTGTGGCGGGCTACGGCGATGACGTCCTCAGGGGTGACACCAGAGGAGGAGAGAACTACTTGTGCGGACAGAACGGCGGTGTTCATGGTGGATCCTTTGCGCGAAGAGAATGGGCCTAGTTGCCACTATTCCCTGTTGGGCCGCGGAAGTCTGCCCCTTCTTGCGCATGTTGTACGGGATTCCAGACGCCCCCGCTGCGGACAATCCAATCCGCTGCGGAGGCCGTTACGGACATTCGCCCCTGGTGGGCCATCATCGAATGTCCACAGTGGCCCCCGAGCAGCGAAACCGACTCAAAACTGCAGTCCCCGGGCCGGAATCTACCGCTCGTTGCGACCGTAAATTCGGGTGGACAGCTCCGCGGCAACCTTGGTCACCTGTTCCGCCAGTGCCGGCCACTGCGCGGCGGGTACTTTTTCCTCCAGGAACGTCACGGCCACGGCCGCCACGGGCCAGCCCACATGATCGGTCACAGCCGCCGCCACGGAGGCGAAGCCGTCGGTGACCTCGCCACTCTCGGTGGAGTAGCCGCGCAGCCTGACCTGATCCAGATGCGCAGAGAGTTTTGAGTACTTGCCGATGGGGTCCGGCACCTCGGTGCGTGAACTAAATGCAGCCGCGTTGGGGTAAAGGGCCCGGACCTGGGATTTGGGCAGGGCAGCCAGAATGGCACGGCCACTGGCCGTCAGGTGGCTGGGCAGCCGCACACCCACGTCCGTCACGAGGGAAGGGCGGTGCTTGGCGCGTTCTTCCACAATGTACAAAACGTCGCGCCCGTGCAGCACAGCAAGGTGGGCGCTTTCACCAATCTTGTCCACCAGTGACGCCAGCAGTGGCCGCCCCAAACGGGATAGGGGTTCCTGGCGGGAGTAGGCGCTGCTGAGTTCAAAGGCGGCAACACCCAGGCCGTAGCGTTGTTCCTCATGCAGGTGCATGACAAAGCCGCTTTGCTCCATGACACCGAGTAGGTGATAAACGCTTGAGCGCGGCAAGTCGAGTGTGGTTGCAATGGTGGAGGCCGCCAGTGGTCCACGCTTGGAGGAGAGTAACTTCAATATGCGCAGAGTGTTCTCCGCCGCGGGTACTTTGGACGGCGTCCGTGCAGTAGTTGTCATGGCTTCCTAGTTTTACACCGAAATCGCCAACAGTCTTTTCTCAATATAGAATATTGCCGTCTGAAATCCCAGATTCTTGGGCCAGATTTGACACTTTTAGCATGAAATCACCCCCTAAAGTGACGCCGGCCACCACTACCCACCCCTTTAGTGAGGCAGGACACCCCTGCCGCGGCAGCTCACTGTGTTAGAAAGCTCACGCATGAACACCAAAGGACCCGTCCTCAAGCGCGGCTTGAACGCCCGCCACATCCGTTTCATGGCGCTCGGTTCAGCCATCGGCACCGGATTGTTCTACGGCTCCTCCAGCGCCATTCAAAAGGCCGGCCCCGCGGTGCTTTTGGCGTACATCATCGCCGGCGCTGCCGTGTTCATGGTGATGCGAGCCTTGGGTGAATTGGCCGTGCGCCACCCCGTCTCAGGATCCTTCGGCCAGTATGCCAGCCGCTACTTGGGCCCACTGGCCGGATTCATCACGGGGTGGACCTACGTGTTTGAGATGGCCATTGTGGCCATTGCCGATGTGACGGCATTCAGCATTTACATGGGCTTCTGGTTCGAGGAGGTCCCGCGCTGGATCTGGGTTTTGGCCATCATTTTCTTCCTGGCAGCCATCAACTTACTCAGCGTAAAAGTCTTCGGTGAGCTGGAGTTTTGGTTTTCCTTGATCAAGGTCTCGGCGATTATTGCCATGATCGCAGGAGGCGTGGCCATCATTGTGTTTGGCTTCAAGCTCGAGGGAGCCCAAACGGTTGCCGGCCTGAACAACCTTGTGGATCACGGTGGTTTCATGCCCAACGGCTGGGTGGGCCTGTTGGCGGCGTTCGCCGTGGTGATGTTCGCCTTTGGCGGCATTGAAACCATTGGCGTGACGGCCGGCGAGGCAGCCAACCCGGCCAAATCGATTCCGGCAGCCGTCAACACGGTCCCGGTACGTATCCTGCTGTTTTATGTGCTGACAATCGGCGTTCTCATGACGCTGATCCCGTGGAGTGACATCACCGGCGAAACCAGCCCCTTTGTGCAAATTTTTGATTCCCTGGGCATCCCCCTGGCGGCACATATCCTCAACGCTGTTGTCATCACGGCAGCCCTTTCAGCCATCAATAGCGACATCTTTGGCTCGGGCCGGGTCCTCTACGGCCTGTCACAGCAAGGCCACGCACCCGCCGTCTTCGGCAAGATCTCCCGTTCGGGCGTTCCCTGGATGACGGTTGTTCTCATGACGGGCGTACTTCTGGTGGGCGTGGTTCTCAACGCCACCATCCCCGAAGACGTCTTCTTGCTCATCGCCTCAATAGCCACCTTCGCCACAGTGTGGGTGTGGCTCATGATCCTGGCCTCGCACATCGCCATGAAACGCGAAATTGCGCAAAGCAAACTGCCCCCATCAGATTTCCCCGTCCCCCTTTGGCCACTCGCATCAGCTGTGACGGGCGTGTTCATGGTGGGCGTGATTGTGCTGTTGGGCATGTACCCCGACACCCGCGTGGCCCTCTATGTTGGCGGCATCTGGCTGGTCCTGCTGGTCATCGCCTTCAAACTGTGGGTGCGCGGCAAGGGCCTGGACCGCGCGGTGCTCGTGGATGAAACAACTTCCACGGAGCGGACGACGGCGGCACTCGCCCGCCGCTGAGACGCGCACCGGCGCCGCATTCGGACCCATTGTCGTCTTGTCCCTGTACTGGAGCTGACCACCACGGGAGCACTGTCCGGCATGCTGGTCGGTGCAGTCACAGTGCTGATCTGGGCCAAGTCGCCGCTGGCGACGTCGACGTACGAGATCGTGCCCGGTTTCTTCTTGAACCTGGTGGTGGCCGCCGCCACAGTGGCCTAGTCCCCGTGCCCAAGCAAGGGGCCCGCCGTTCTCCGCGTGGCTAGGAGGCGACGGCGTCGGTCAACACCACTGCGCTGCGGCCGAATTGGCGGACTTTGGCATCATCCCAAAGTTGCGCCGGCATGGCACCGCCAAGGAGGACGCGGGCCAGGCCGGCGCCGTCGCCCAGGGGTGCGTCGCTGCCGGCGATGATGATGTTCCCCGAACGGCGGCCCTTGAGCATGGGCGGATCGGCAATGATCACCGTGTGTTTGAAGGCCGCCCCTATGGTGGCAGCCTCGCGACGGGCAATGGTCAAAGCGGGTGAATCCCCGCAATTGACAACATATACGCCACCGGGAATAAGTACCCTGTGGGCTGCCGCAGTGAACTCGGCCGTTGTCAGGGTATGCGGAGTCTTGGCGCCGGAAAAAACGTCACGAATAATCAGTTCACGGCTGGCATCGGTGAGTGTTTGTGTCACCTCACGGGCCTCGCCCACACGGATTTTCAGCAAAGGCGCCCGCGGCAGGTCAAACCAGTCGCGAACGTAGTTGGCCAGTTTGCCATCAATCTCCACCACCACATTGCGGGAATTCGGATAGGCCGCCACCAAATAGCGTGGCATGGAGCAGGCCGCGCCGCCCAAGTTCAGGGTGCGCAGCTTCTCCCCCGCCGCCCAGCGGTCCTCCACCAACGCCATGATCCAGCGCATGTATTCAAAATCCAGGCGCAGCGGATCCGCCAGATCCACATGTGAGCTTTGCACGCCGTTGAGCATCAGCAACCAGCCGTTTGGGTTGTCGCCGTCGGGAATCAGCTCCGCCGTGCCGGTATCCGTCGTGAACGTCCCGGCCACGGGACCCTTGAGGAACGTTTCAGGTTCAGGCGGGGCGTTCTTGGGCGTGCGTTGGCGCCCCATCAGGGAGTCTCGGCGCGGTGGCAGGCAGAAGGACGCAGCAAAATAGTCACGCCTCCCAGCGTAGTCCAGCCCTAGCGCACCACGGCGATCGCGAACCCGTCCCAACCCTTGGAGCCGGCCGTTTGAATGGCCGTTGCGTCAAGCAAATCGCTGGCACCCAAGAATTCCAGCGACGCCCGAATTGCTGCCGCCTCGGGGTCGGCGCCCGGATCCAGGATGGCACCCTCCCAGATCACGTTATCCAGCACAATCACAGCACCGGGGCGGGTCAGTTTCAGCGCCCACTGCAGATACTGCACATTGTTGCCCTTGTCCGCATCAATGAACACAAAGTCGTAAGGTTCCCCGCCCAGCAGCGTGGGCAGGGTTGCCAGGGCGGCCCCCACCCGAATCTCCACCTTGGCCCCGAAACCGGCCAGGTCGATGTTCTTCTGCGCCACCTGGGCATGCTCGGGCAGGTACTCACAGGTGGTGAGGTGGCCGTCGTCGGGCAGCGCCCGCGCCAGCCAGAGAGTACTAAACCCCGCCAAAGTACCAATTTCCAGCACACGTTTTGCACCTTGAATGCGGGCCAGCAGCATCAGCAGCTTCCCGGCCGTGGGCGCCACCTCGATCCGCGGCATCCCCGCCTCGTCAGTGCTGTCAATGACGGCGTCAAACTCAGGTCCGCCATGGACCAGCGTGGCGGCCAAGTACTTCTCAACGTCGACCCATCCCGGACGGCTGCGATGCTCCATCATGACCCCAGCGTAGGCCGCTTTGGCGGCTCGCAAAAGGGTTCGCCCGGGATACCCGGGGTCAAAGCTAGGGGAAGGCGCGACGCCGGTCACTCACCCATGGTGTCCAGCGCGCCTTCGAGCCGGGCCACCTTTCCGCTGAGCTCGCCGGTGTGGCCGGGGCGGATGTCTGCCTTGAGGACCAGGGAAACACGTGATCCGTAGCGGCCCACTGCCTCGGTTGCGCGTTTCACCACATCCATGACTTCATCCCACTCACCCTCAATCTCGGTGAACATGGAGCTGGTGTGGTTGGGCAGTCCGGATTCCCGGACCACTTTCACAGCCGCCGCCACTGCTGTGTGGACTGAGGCGTCGTCGCCAGTTCCCGCGGGAGCGTTTGTTGGGGTGCCACTGGGCGCCACCGAAAATGCCACGATCATGAAAGTCTCCTCTTGTAGCTTTTACGTGTTCAGTCAGCTTCTATTATGGGTAGTTCTGCCCATTGGGTCCTGCCCCTGCGGGCGGATAAAGTTTCCGGTATGCTTTCCGCTCTCCTTGCCCTGCCACAGGCACCCTCGCCGGATCCGTACGACTACTCCTACAACAGCGATTCCGCCATGGATCCGGCTGCCGCCCTGGGAATAATTGCCTTGGTGTTTGGCCTTTATGCCCTGTTGGTCTTGGGCATCTGGTTGGCCAGCGGCTTCGCCTGGGCTGGCCTGTTCGGCAAGGCCGGTCACCCAAAATGGGCCGCCTTTGTGCCCTTTTACAACACCTGGGTCATGGTCAAGATTGCCGGCCGCCCGGAATCAAATTTTTGGCTGCAGTTCATTCCCTACGCCGGAATCTACTGGTCGGTCCTCACGTTCAATGACCTGGCCAAGTCCTTCGGCAAGGACGTGGCGTACACGGTTGGATTAATCTTTGTCCCGGTAGTCTTTGCTTCAATGCTCTCCTACGGGCAGGCGAAATACCTGGGCCCGGCCTACCGGACTCCCGAGCAGATCATGTACCAGCAGCAGTACGGCCAAGCGCCCTACGGACAGCCACCGTACGCCCCGACACAGTACGGTGGCGCCCAGTTCGGCCAGCAGTTCAGCCAGCAGCCCCCGTACGGCTCAGGGCCACCCCAGCAGCCGTAGCGCGGCGGCGGCGCCTGCGCCGGCGATGACCACCACCAAAAAGGGTGCCTTGAACCAGAGCGCAACCGCTGCCGCCACCAAGGCACCCACCCGGGCGTCAAGAACCACATTTGTTCCGCTGGCGGCCGCGTTGACCACAGTGAGCGAGGCCAACAGCCCAATGGTCAAGGTGCCGGCCAAATGCGAGATCCTCGGGCTGTCCAACACTTTCGCCGGAACCAGGTACCCCACAAGTTTTGTGGCATACGCCAGCACCACTGAGACCAGCAACCAAAACCATAAGCTCATGGCTTTTCCCTCTTCCCGATAGGGTTCCCGTGCCGCGTCTCGCGGCGGTTGTGGGTCGCGTAGGGGTCAATATCCGGTTCCATCCCGTCGTTGTCGTGGCCGGGATCGGGGGCCGGTCGGAACCAGCCAATCAGCCCGGCCGTCACGGCTGCCACCAAAATGGGCACACCTGCTGGCACGAATGGAATAGCCAGCAGCGTCGCCAGGGCGCACACTATGGCTATCGCGGCCGGCTGCAACGCCCTGATGCGCGGCCACAGCAGGCCCAGGAACGCCGCCACTGCTGCGCCGTCGAGCCCCCACTGCTTGGGGTCTCCCAACGCACCGCCAAGATAAGCACCCACGGCTGTCATGATGTTCCACAGAACAAAAACGCCAAGTCCGGCAACCCAGAAGCCGCGTTTTTGTTCGTCAGGATCCGTTTGGCCAGTTGCTGTGGCAGTGGATTCGTCAATCGTGACGTGGGCCGCCACAAAACGTCGCCACCCCGTGGGGCGCAACAGCGCATTGATCTGCATGCCGTAAATGCCGTTGCGAACGCCCAACAGCGCCGAAGCGCTCATGGCAGCCACCCCGGAGCCGCCACCGGCAACCACGCCTATGAACGCGAACTGGGAACCGCCGCTAAACAGCAACAGACTCAACACCATCGTCTGCCAAAAGGACAGACCGGAAGCCACCGAAAGCGCACCAAAGGACACCCCGTACAGTCCCGTGGCGATGGCTATCGAGGCGCCCACCTTGGCCGCCGGTGAATCAACAAGCCTCATGAGCGGCGCATACTCCACGCCCAGGCAATAAGTGGCAGCTGGAGCGGCAGACGCACCGCATGGACGCGGCGGGCCGCGCTGGTACCGGCCGGGCCACAGGCCCGGCGCAGCGCCGAGACGTGACCGGCGGTGAACCCGGCCAACATCAGCGCCGTTGCCGTCCCTGCCGCCTTGCGGGTTGCCGGGTGCACCAGGCCAACGGCGGCCAGGGCCTCCGGGACAGCCGACGCCAGCACCCACTGGTGGCGCGTCATGACGCCGCGAGCACCGGTCTTATCCGTGCACAGGAACGGCGGAACCACGGGGTAGTAAAACTCGGGATTGCGAACGTGGTTCACAGCACTTGCCCCTAATAGGCCGGCAAGTACCCAGGCACTGACGTCTCTAGGCTTCATGCGTCCATGCTGTCTTGCCGTTTGGGCCATACCGCTTTCCCGTCCACCACGCGGACAATGGGTAGTGCATCCGTGGCCAGGCTCAGCGCCTCCGTCCCGTGCAAGGCATCGGCCGCCCGGACCAGTGCCAAATGGGAGAACGCTTGCGGGAAGTTCCCGGCCATTCTGTCCTGATCAAGATCGTATTCCTCACTGAGCAGCCCCAGCTCATTGGCCAGGCCCACCAAAGTATCCATCAACGCCACAGCCTCGCGCCGGCGCCCCGTGTGCGCGTACTGTTCAACCAGCCAGAACGAACAGGCCAGGAACGGGTGCTCCCCGGGCTCGAGCCCGTCGACGCCGGAGTCGGTGCGGTAGCGCAGAATCAACCCACGCTCCCCCACCAGCTCGTTTTCCATGGCCGCCACCGTGCCCAGCATTTCCGGGGAATCGTAGGCGACGAATCCGACCTGCGGAATGACCAGCAGTGACGCATCGGTGGTTGTTCCGCCGTACGTCTGGGTGAAGCTGTTCAGTTCGCGGTTGAAGCCGTAGGCCAAGATTTCTACCCGCAGCAAATCCCGCGTGGCCTCCCAACTTTCCACCGGGCCCGACAAACCGTGGTTGCGAACCCCACGCACGGCGCAGTCAAAGGCAGCCCACATCATGACCCGAGAATGCGTGAAGTGCAGCAATTCGCCACGCATTTCCCAAATGCCGTGGTCTTTGGCTTCCAAGTGTTTTTCGATGAAACCCAGCATTGCTTGTTGCAACGGCCAGGAGAAGTGGTCTTCGTGCCCGCCTGCCAGCCGCAACTTTTCCAGTGCCACCAACACTTCGCCAACCACATCCGCCTGGTATTGGCCCACGGCGCCGTTGCCAATCCGGACGGGAAGAGCCCCCTCATAGCCCGGCAGGTGGCCTAGTTCGCTCTCGCCGAGGTCCCGTTCCCCGGATAGCCCGTACATGATTTGCAGGTCTTCCGGGTTGCCTGCCACGGCGCGCAACAGCCAGTCACGCCACCGCAGCGCCTCATCGGCGTAGCCATGAGTCAGCATCGCCTCAAGCGTCAACGCCGCATCCCGCAACCAGCAGAACCTGTAGTCCCAGTTCCGTGCGCCGCCAAAGTCCTCGGGCAGTGACGTGGTGGGTGCGGCCACAATGCCACCTGTGTCCTCATGCGTCAGGGCCCGCAGCACCAGCAGGGAACGCTCAACAATGGCGGAATACTTTCCATCCTGGTTGTACCTCGCGGCCCAGTCTTCCCAATAGGCACAAGTTTGTTGGAGGGCAAGATCGGTGTCGATAGCCTTGGGGATGGACCTGTGCGATTGGTACCAGCACAGTTCCTGCTCTACCCGCTCGGCAGCCCTGACGGTGAAGTGGCCGCTGTGTTGATGTTCGCTGGCCTGGGGCAGTTCATCCCCGCGAAGCACCAGGGCGTCCGGTCCAGCCACGGCAACAATCACCTCAGTGCCGTCGTCCTGACCCACACGGTGCACCCATGGCAGCACCTTGCCGTAGCCCAGGCGAACAGTGATTTCCTGGTTAAACTCAACCTCGCCGCTCAAGCCGTCAATGCGGCGCACGATCGAAGCCCTCCGGTCCCCCACGGGCATGAATTCGGTGACCTTGGCTGTGCCCGTGGGCGTACGCCACAGAGTCTCAAGCACAAACGTCCGGCCCAGGTAGGCCCGTTTTTCCACGGCCGCCTCCGGGTGTGCGGGCGCCAAGTGCCAACGGCCGTGGTCGGCCGTCCCCAGCAGCGCCGTGAACACCGCCGGTGAATCAAAGCGGGGGAAACAGAGCCAGTCGATGCTCCCATCCCGGCTTAGCAGGGCGCCTGTGTGCAGGTCAGAGAGGAGTGCATAATCTTCAATTCGCGATGCCATGACTCCATGCAATCACATCCGGCGGAGCATCAGCTAAGAAGTGGCGAAGCTGTCCAATATGAAACGGATCTCCGCGGGCTTGTTGCTTATCACCTGAACCACCTGCGCGTCCAGGCACTGCCGCAGGTCCTCGGCGCTATCTACCGTCCACACCCGCAGCGTCCGCCCGGCCGCGAGCCATCTTGCGGCATTGCCCGGGTGGGCTCGCAGGTACTCCAGGCCGGGCCCGGCGAGCCGAGCCACGCCGTCGTCCACTAATTGTTCAGCTTCCGCCATGGCCCGGCGCAGCACAAACGCCAAGGTGTGGCCCACGATGGGGCCCACCTCCAGTTCCTCGCGCACATTCTCAACTGCCACTTCCTCCAGAAGTTGACACAGCTGCCCGGCACTGACTTTCTGCGCCAAATACTTCACGGCGTCGGGGTGAAAGCTCATGAAGGAAACGCTGATGGATCCGGCGCACGAGGTCTCCTGCACCCAGCCGTGCAGGACCAATGCTGCCAGTGTGGCGTCCACCAATTGGGGGTCAAAGACGCGGCCGTACTTGAATTCGATGGCCAATTCCACGGGCCTGCCCGCCCCGGCAAGGATGTCCAGGAGTTCGGGCAGCGTCAACAGTTGCGTGGCCACCGAACCGTAGGCGGGTGGGATCGCGGCGCCATGCCAGCTGGAAAAATCCAGAGCCCGCAACTGGGCAAGCGTCAGCTCTCCCACGTGACCTGTGCCGTTGGAGGTGCGGTCCACGGTGTCGTCATGCAGCAGCACCACGGCCCCGTCAGCACTGCGGTGCAGATCGCATTCAACACCGTCAGCACCGTCGGCCAGCGCTTGTAAATAGGCGGCACGCGTGTGCTCAGCGTAGTGGGCGCTAGAACCGCGGTGGGCGAAGATCTGAACGGTCATGGCACCACGCTACGCTTACTTTATGGCGCAAACACAACAGCTAGGCTCGGCATCTTCTACAACTGCATTCAATCGCGACGCTGAAAAGGCCGCTGCGTTGCGGCGGATGAAGAGCATTGCCCTAGGACTCTTGCTGTTCATGGCTGTTGTCTTCTGCTTCGCTTTTGCCTTCCAACACCAATACCCGTGGCTGACGTACGTTCGTGCCGCCGCCGAGGGTGGCATGGTGGGCGCACTCGCTGACTGGTTCGCCGTCACTGCACTGTTCAAATACCCCATGGGCATCAAGATCCCGCATACTGCCATCATCCCCAACCGCAAGGACGAGATTGGCGCGTCACTGGCCGACTTTGTGGAAACAAATTTCCTGTCCGAGGCTGTTGTCTCGGAAAGGCTGGCGAACACCGAGATCGCCCAGAAGGTGGGGACGTGGCTGGCTAAACCGGAAAGCGCCCAACGCGTGGCCACCGAGGGTTCGGCGGCCATTCGCGGCGCCATGGCAGTTCTTAAGGACGACGACGTTCAGGACGTCATCGAGGCCATGGTCCGCAAGCACGTGCTCGAGCCGCCGTGGGGTCCGCCCATTGGTAAATTGGCCGAGAGAATCTTTGCCGACGGCCACCACCATGCCCTTGTGGATCTGCTGGTTGACCGCTCCACCACTTGGATCCGGGCCAATCACACCACCATCAGCGGACTGGTTGCCGACAGGTCCCCTAGCTGGGTCCCACAATTTGTTGACGGCCTGGTGGGGGACAAGATCTACACCGAAATCTACAAGTTCGCCCGCGCCGTCCAGGACGATCCGCAGCATGAGGTACGCCTGAAACTCGATGAATATCTCAAGGAACTGGCCCAAGAGTTGCAACACGACCCGGCTATGATTGCCAAGGCGGAGGCCATTAAGAGTCAGGTCCTTGGCGACCCGGAGGTTCGGGAATTGGCCAGTCGCACCTGGGCCACCATCAAGTCCGCACTGACCGAGGCCGTGGAAGACCCCAACTCCGCACTACGCCTCAAATTCACCGCAGCCGTGCAGGACTTTGGCAGCAAACTCGTCAACGATCCAGAGCTGGCCGCCAAAGCCAACAAGTGGATAGCCGACGCGGCCGCCTACCTGGTGGGCACCTACAAGCACGAGATCACGTCCCTGATCACCGACACCGTGGGGCGTTGGGATGCCGTGGAGACAAGCCAGAAGATTGAGCTGCAAGTCGGCAAGGACCTGCAGTTCATCCGCATCAACGGCACAGTTGTGGGGTCCCTGGCCGGTGTGGCGATCTTCACGATTGCCACCCTGGTGTTCGGCTAAGTTTGGCACCGTCACTGGACAGATAATGCCGCTTTGAAAATTCAAGGCGGCATTATCTGTCCAGTGACCGCTATCTCGGCGGTTTCGGCCCCTTGATTTTGGGCGCCTTGGGTGCCTTCGGGGGTTTGGGCGCCTTGGGTGCTTTGCGTGCGGCGTCGAGTTCGGCCAGCAGTTCGGGCGGGATCATCATGGGTGGCGGACCAAACGCGCGCTGGGCTGAGGCGATGACGGCACGGCCCATCATGTAATTTCCCACCCCGCCAACAACTGCGCCAATACCAAACGGCAGGGCCTTGCCCACCACAGAGGCGCTGCCCTTGATGGCCATCTTCCGCAAGAACTTCTTCTGCATCGGTGCGACGATGCTCTTGACGGCGGCCAGCGGAATGCTCTTGGTGACTGTTTTCCCCCACGCTTGCATGGGCGTTTTCCCGTTGCCCAGCGCGTGCCCCGTCAGCCCCTGCAGCATGGCAATGCCTTCGTCCCCCAAAATAATGGCCATGACTGTGACTTGCGCGGCTTCCGGGTCTTGCAGCCGAACACCATGGAGCTCGGCAATGGATTGGGCGTACAGGGCAGTGGCCTCCAGAAAAACCACTGTGGCGGCAGCAGAGATGGACAGTGCGGCAACTGTTCCCACACCGGGGATGATGGCAGTGGCCCCAATGGCCGCGCCGCCTGTTCCCACACCGGAGAGAAAATCGCGCTCCAGACGCTGGCTCAACTCGAAGGCGGTGGCGTGCGGATGACGCTTGCGAAGCCGGCGCAGATTCGCCATGACCAGCGGGCGCTGAACCTCCACGGCCTTGAGCAACATGCTGTGAACCGCAGGTTTGGGGTGGCCACTGTCATCAAAAGCGGCGCCCGCAGCAATTTCCACCGCCGGATTGGGCCTGCCGGCCGACCGGGTGAAGCCAAGTGAGGGTGCCAGCCCTGCGTGATTATTGTCCTTGCGTGCCATCGAATCCCCTGCCGTGTCTTTGTCTCAAGGGTAGTCGCCCAAACTGACAACGGCCCAGACGTTCACCCCTGGGACATGTTGTTTTGCACGGATCCACCCGCTTTGGGTCCCCGGGGCGCTAGGGGCGGGGCACGTACGAACCCCGCACGTGTCCCGTGAGAAAAGCTGCCACATCGCTCATTTCCACGGCACTGATGGTGTGTCCCAGCCCGTCATAAACGGCGTCGCTGAGATCTGTGTTCGCGGCAAGCCAGCCTGCTGTGAAGGCCGTGGCATCCGGGTTGATGACAAGGTCCGCAGGGTCATGGCCCCAATAGAAGGGGATCCGTGTGGTCAGCGGTTCCAGGGCGGCGAGCAACTCGTTGTGCAACACAAACCCGGAAAGACCCACACCCGCCGTGAACATCTCCGGGCGCAGCCGCATCAAAGTGGTCGCCATGGCCATGCCTTGCGAGAAGCCCAACAGTGATACAGAACTGAACGTGTATTTGGCCATGACTGTGTCCAGCCAGCTCAGGACGGCAGTGGCGGAACCCACTACTTCAGCGAAATCATTGGCCAGAAAGTAGTCCAGCAGGAACCAGCCATAGTCGCCGGAAATATCCAGTGGGGCCCGGGGCGCCACACACGTGAAACCATCCGGCAGCTGGTTGAACAACTCGCCCATGCGGGTCCCATCCGATCCATAGCCATGCAGCATCAGCAGCAAGGGCGTGCTGGCGCGCTCCTGCTCGGGGCGCGACCACAAGAGGTTTTCCATGGCCCAAGACTACTGACTGTCACGGAGTTTCAGGGTGCACCTTGGGCCTAACTGCACACCGGCCCAGCCCCCCAGCCCCCCCGAATTTCTGTGTTTATGTGGGAAAGTTCTTGACAAGCAAAGATAAACACAGATAAAGTCATGTGAAACAACATCGTGATGCGCGTCACGCACACCACGGGACGTCTTTAGAAGAAGGAATCGGCATGTTTGCGGAGGAACGGCACCAGAAGATCGTCGAGCTCGTCAGTGCCCAGGCCCGGGTCGGCGTCAATGAGCTGGCGGAACTGTTCTCCATCACCCAGGAAACTGTGCGCCGTGACCTTGCCGCCCTGGAGGAAGCGGGCCAGTTGCGCCGCGTCCATGGTGGTGCCGTGGCCCTTGACCGACTCACCCGCTCGGAACTGAGCCTGACTGAACGCCAAACCCAACGGTTGGACGAGAAACAGCGCATAGCCTCTGCCGCCATGGCCCTGATTCCCCACGCACCCACCGCCTCGGTGCTACTCGACTCCGGCACCACCACTGCCGCCCTCGCGGAGAGGCTGAGTGACTGGACGCCTGTCAACGCAGGGGATGAACTGCTGATCATCACCAATTCCCTGCCCACGGCCGCCTCCTTGAGCACCAATACGCACCTCCTGCTGGACGTTGTGGGCGGACGCGTCAGGGGCCTGACCAGCGCAGTAGTTGGTGCCCGCGCCACCGAGCAGTTGAGTGCGCTGCGCCCCGATATCGCCTTCATCGGCACCAACGGTATCCACGCCGACTTTGGCCTGAGCACCCCCGACCCCGTTGAGGCGGCCACCAAGACGGCCATGGTCAGGGCGGCGCGCCAAGTTGTTGTCCTGGCCGACGCCTCCAAACTCGGAGCCGAAACACTTGTTCGCTTTGCAACCCTCGAGGAGATTGATACCTTGATCACCACCTCCGAACCATCCCACGAGCTGGCCGCCGCCTTGGCCGCCGCCGGCGTTGACGTGGTGATCGCATGATCCTCACCGTGACACCGAACCCCAGCCTTGACCGGACCATTGAACTGAACACTGCGCTGGAACGCGGCGAGGTTCAGCGTGCGGTATCGGCCTCGCAGCACCCCGGCGGCAAAGGGGTGAACATTGTCCGGGCCTTGTCCGCCTCGGGCATCAAGGCGCTGGCCCTGCTGCCCGGGGACCCGGACGACGCCGTCGTCCGGGCCCTGTCCGTGGAAGACATCCCGCACATCACTCTGCCCATCGGCGCGGCGCTGCGCAGCAACGTGGCCATCACCGAACCCGACGGGACCACCACCAAGGTCAACGAGCCCGGCCCCACCCTCACACCCGCGCAGGTTGCGGAGCTGCTGGAGCTCACGGTTGAAAAGTCCGACGGCGCCAGCTGGCTTGTGCTGGCTGGCTCACTCCCGCCGGGGGTGCCAGTCGATTTTTACGCCCACGTCATCGATGCGGTGCGTGCGGCGTACGGAACCACTGCCCCAAGGATTGCTGTTGATTCCTCCGGCGCACCCCTGCGTGAATGCCTGCGCAGCGCCCCGGATCTCATCAAACCTAATGGTGAGGAGCTTGCCGAGCTGACAGGCACGTTCAACGGCCCAGCACTGGAATCGGATCCTGCCCTGGCCGCAAGCACTGCATTGAAACTGGTCCGCACGGGAGTTGGTGCAGTTCTTGCCACCCTTGGCTCAAGGGGCGCTGTTTTGGTCACTCAAAAAGGCAGTTGGCATGGGCGTGGCCCAGCCATTGCAGCAAAAAGTACAGTCGGTGCCGGCGATAGTGCCCTTGCCGGATATCTGCTGAGCACCTTGCGCGGGGACACCGCCCAAGGCTGCTTGCAGCAAGCAGTGGCCCATGGGGCGGCCGCAGCTTCTCTCCCCGGAACCATGGTTCCGGCCCTTGCACAAACCACCCCCGCCGCCGTCACAGTGACGGCTCTGGCCTCAGTCGAAGAGATCTGACATGACAACTCTTATCAATACCGAACTGGTGCTCCTTGACGCCAATCTGGGCACGGACACCACAGACGTTATCCGCCACCTTGCCGAACTCGTTACAGCAACCGGGCGCGCCTCCGGCGTTGAAGGCTTGTTCGCCGACGCCTTGGCCCGCGAACAAAAAACTGCCACAGGCGTTCCCGGCGGTATTGCCATCCCGCATTGCCGTTCCGAGGCCGTCCTGGAGCCAACGCTGGCCATGGCACGGCTGAACCCGGCAGTAGATTTCGGTGCCAAAGATGGCCCGGCTGACATTATTTTCTTCATCGCAGCTCCCGCAGGTGCAGACAACGCGCACCTGAAACTGCTCTCCAAACTGGCCCGTTCCCTCATCAAAAAGGACTTCACGGCTGCCCTGCGTGCGGCGGCAACACCTGCCGAAATCGTCGCCCTCGTCGCCGAGGCACTGGCCGACAAGCCCAAGGCAGCGGCAACCACCGCATCTGCGGCAGCACCCGCCCCCGGTGAAGCCGGGACAGCGGCCCCTCGCCCGCTGCGCCTCGTTGCCGTGACTGCGTGCCCCACAGGCATTGCGCACACATACATGGCGGCCGATTCCTTGGTCCTGGCCGCCCAGGAAGCTGGCGTTGAGCTGCAGGTTGAAACGCAGGGTTCGGGCGCTGTGACTCCACTGGATCCGGCCGTCATAGCCGCAGCGGACGCCGTGATCTTTGCCGTGGATGTGGATGTTCGCGGCAAGGAGCGTTTTGCCGGGAAACCGGTGATCAACGCGCCCGTGAAGCGCGGCATTGATGAGCCGGCCAAGATGATTCAGGAGGCCCTTGCGGCCGTCACGGATCCGAACGCGCACAAGGTGCCGCACTTTGGCACCGAGGAAGCCGCCGATCAAAGGGCCGAGTCCTCCGGCGAGCACCTGGGCACCAAGATCAAGAAGGTTCTGCTCACGGGTGTCAGCTACATGATCCCGTTTGTGGCCGGTGGCGGGCTGCTCATTGCCCTCGGCTTCTTGTTGGGCGGCTATGAGATTCCCAATGTTGCCGACAAGATCCTCGCGACCAACAGCCTCGGCAACCTGCCCACCGAGTATCCGCAGCACGCCATGGGTCCGCTCGGGGCGTACCTGGGTGCGGTGGCCTTCATGATCGGAAAGCTCTCCATGGCCTTCCTCATCCCGGTGCTGGCCGGTTACATAGCCTTCGGCATCGCCGACAGGCCGGGTCTTGCGCCCGGATTCACCGCTGGCGCCATTGCCGTGTTCATGGACGCAGGATTCCTCGGCGGCTTGGTCGGCGGCATCCTGGCCGGGCTCGCCGCATACTGGATCAGCAGTTGGAAGGTGCCGCGCTGGTTGCGCGGGCTCATGCCCGTTGTCATCATCCCGCTGCTCGGTTCCATCATTGCCTCCGGCGCCATGCTCCTGTTCCTGGGCGCACCCATCGCCGCGCTGACCGACGGCCTGAACACGTGGTTGATGGGCATGACCGGGGCGTCCGCCGTGGTGCTGGGCATCATCCTTGGACTTATGATGTGCTTCGATTTGGGTGGCCCCGTCAACAAGGTGGCGTATGCGTTCGCCGTGGCCGGTTTGGGCGCGGGCAGCATTGCCAACCAGGCTCCGTGGGAAATCATGGCGACAGTCATGGCCGCTGGCATGGTTCCCCCGCTGGCCATGGCCCTGGCCACAGTGATCGACAAGAAGCGTTTCTCCCTGGCCGAGCGTGAAAATGGCAAGGCCGCATGGCTGCTGGGCGCGTCGTTCATCTCCGAAGGCGCCATCCCGTTCGCGGCGGCTGATCCCCTGCGCGTCATCCCGGCAGCAATGCTCGGCGGCGCCGTCACAGGTGCCATGACCATGGGATTCCACGTGACCTCACAGGCCCCGCACGGTGGCTTCTTCGTCTTCTTCGCCATCGGCAATCTGGGCATGTTCGCACTGTCCATCGCGGTGGGCACGGTCATTTCGGCATTCGCCGTCGTGGGGCTCAAACGCTGGGCCGTCCGCAAGCCCGTTGATAGTGTGGCCACAACGCAACTCGTCGGCCAGTCCAGCTAGGCGCCGGCAATGACTTTCAAAGGAAGCCTTATGCAAAGCTATGTTGGCGTCGGTGTCACCCCCGGGCGCGTGGTGGGTCCCGTACGGATCATGCCCCCTGCCTTGAGCGCACCTCCCACAGGCGAAAAGTTGGAAAGTTCGACGTCGGCCGAGACCGCCGCTGCCACGCTCAAGGAGGCCGGTGCAAGCGTCAAGGCGGCCTTGCAGGAGCGCGCAGCCCGGGCCACCGGCGACGGCAAGGCAGTGTTGGAGGCGACGGCCTTGATGGCGACGGACCCCATGTTGATCAAGGCCGCCATCAAGCTCATCAACACCGGCCTGTCCGCCGAGCGGGCCATCTGGGACGCCGGGGATGATGTTGCCGCCATGCTCATCAGCCTGGGCGGGTACATGGCTGAACGGTCCCACGATGTCCTCGATGTCCGCTCCCGCATTGTTGCCGCCCTGCGCGGCGTGCCTGCCCCGGAAATTCCAGATTCGCCGGTTCCCTTCATCCTTGTCGCCCATGATCTCGCTCCGGCAGACACGGCTACCCTTGACCCCGCGAAGGTCATTGCCCTGGTTACCGCCGGCGGCGGTCCGCAATCGCACACAGCCATCATTGCCCGCAGCCTGGGGCTGCCGGCAGTGGTTGCCGCACGCGGGGTGACGGAACTGACGGACGGCGAGCAGGTATTTGTTGACGGCGCCGCAGGGACCATCACCACCAACCCCGGCCAGGAGGAAGCTGCTGCAGCGCAAAAGTGGACGGAACAGGCCACCCTGCTGAGCGTTTTTGACGGTACCGGACGCCTTGCCGACGGCACTGCACTGGCACTGCTGGCGAATGTGGGCGGCGCCAAGGAGGCGCAGGCGGCTGCCGCCGCGAATGCGCAGGGTGTGGGTCTTTTACGCACCGAGTTCTGCTTCCTGGGCCATGACACCGAACCCGGTCATGACGAACAAGTCGCCGCCTATAAGGGCGTTTTTGACGCCTTCCCGGGCGCAAAAGTGGTGGTCCGCACCCTTGATGCCGGCGCCGACAAGCCCCTGCCGTTCCTCACCGATTCCACCGAACCCAACCCGGCATTGGGTGTTCGCGGATACCGGACAGACAGCACAACACCCGGTGTCTTGGCCCGCCAGCTGGCAGCCATTGCTGACGCTGCGCAACAATCTGCGGCAGTCGTGTGGGTGATGGCTCCCATGATTTCAACGCCCGCCGAAGCCGCCGACTTCGCCGCCCTGTGCACCGCCGCCGGGCTGCAAACACCCGGCGTCATGGTTGAGGTCCCCTCAGCAGCCCTGACCTCCCGCCACCTGCTGGATCGGGTTGAATTTGCCAGCCTCGGCACCAACGACCTCACGCAATACGCCATGGCAGCCGACAGGCAACTGGGCCCCTTGGCAACATTGAACGACCCCTGGCAGCCGGCAGTGCTGGCGCTGGTGCAGGCAACCGTCAACGGCGCCATGGCCCAGGCCAAGCACTCGGCCGCCTTGGCCACCGAGGATTCGGCGCCCAAACCGGTGGGGGTGTGTGGTGAGGCAGCCGCTGATCCGGCCCTCGCCGTCGTACTGGCGGGGCTTGGCGTCAGCAGCCTTTCCATGACGGCACGCGCCATCCCCGCCGTCAGTGCAGTCCTGCGCACTGTCACCATGCCCGAAGCCCGCCAGCTGGCCGAGCGGGCAGTCGCCGCTGCCTCCGCAGCCGAGGCGCGCGAACTGGTCAGGGCCGCGTTGCCAGCCCTGGCTGAACTGGGCCTCTGAGCGGCCAGCTCATCCACCGAATTTCACACACGTATAGGAGACAAAATGATTGAACGAACAGCAACCATTGCCAGCTCTGTTGGGCTGCACGCCCGGCCCGCCTCGATCTTCGCCGAAGCCGCCGGCGAGCTGGGTTTTGAGGTGACGATTGCCCGTGCCGGTGAGCCTGCCGAGGACGCTGTGGATGCCGACAGCATGCTGGCGCTGATGAGCCTCGGTGTTGAGCACGGGGAGGTTGTTGTCCTGCGCGCCGAGAATGATTCTGCCGGTGATTCCTTGGAGCTGCTGGTGCGCATTTTGGAGACAAATCACGACGCCTAAAACACACGCCAACTATCACGCTAATTTTTAGCTTGAATGTGCCAACTAAACCCTTGAGGTTCGCGAAATCCGCGGATTTTCAAGGGTTTTTTGGCGTGTGGCCCAGCTCTCTTTGGGGCCTGATTTAGCCCATCTGCTAGAATTTATAGTCTGCCCTAAGCGTTGCGGCAGAATGTCGCAACGCAAATGACCTCCGTAAGGGGACGTACAAATGCCTAGAGACCCGAGCACGATTCAACCAGAAATTGGTGTCAAGGACACCGCAGGACGATCGCAGACAAGGCTAAAAAAGCCTCATTTGCCCAAGCTCAAAAAACGCAGACTGGGCGTCGACGACGTTAATATTGTTAATGCGCCGATGCTCAAAAAAGCACTTGGTGGCACCGTGGTCGGAAACACCATGGAATGGTATGACGTAGGCGTCTTCGGATACCTGATCGCCACCATGGGACCGGTATTTCTCCCCGATTCAGACCCCTCGGTGCAGACACTGTTCCTGCTGGGTACGTTTGCCGCCACCTTCCTAGCCCGCCCCCTCGGCGGAGTGGTCTTCGGTTGGCTCGGAGACAAGGTCGGCCGGCAGAAGGTACTCGCCGCCACGCTGATCGTCATGGCTGCCTCGACGTTCGCAGTCGGGCTCCTGCCCGGATATGCACAGATCGGCATCTGGGCCGCCGTGCTGCTGGTGTTGCTGAAACTTGTCCAAGGGTTCTCCACCGGCGGTGAGTATGCAGGTGCCACCACTTTTGTCAGCGAATATGCTCCCGACAACAGGCGCGGCTTCTTTGCCAGCATCCTTGACCTCGGCAGCTACATGGGATTCGCCATCGGTGCCGCGCTGGTCTCGGTACTGCAGCTGACCCTGGGTCAAGAAGCCATGGAGCAGTGGGGCTGGCGTGTGCCCTTCCTGATTGCGGGTCCCCTGGGACTCATTGCCGTGTACTTCCGCATGAAGATCGAGGAGTCCCCCCAGTTCCAGGCCACCCTGGATGCCAATGAGGAAAATTCAAAGTCCGCTGAAGCAAGCGACGAAGACAGCTCAAGCGGTCCTGTCCGCCTGGTCAAGGTTTACTGGCGCCAGGTCGTGCTGGCCATGGTCCTTGTGGCAGCAGCCAACACCGTGGGCTACGCCCTCACGTCCTACATGCCCACGTACCTGACAGATGCCAAGGGTTACGACCCCGTGCACGGAACCCTGCTGACCATCCCCATTTTGGTCATCATGGCCCTGTGCATCCCGCTGACAGGACGCCTCTCCGATCGGGTCGGGCGCCGCCCCGTGCTGTGGGTCGGCGCAATAAGCACAGTGGTGCTCGCCGTCCCTGCATTCATGCTTATTGGCCTCGGTCCCGTTTGGACCACACTGCTGGGGCTGGCGTTGATCGCTTTCCCCGTCACGTTCTACGTCTCAAACTTGGCCTCCGCCCTGCCAGCATTGTTCCCGACGTCGAGCCGCTATGGCGGCATGGGCATCTCCTACAACTTTGCCGTGGCGATCTTTGGCGGCACTGCACCGTTCATCATCCAAGGCCTGATCACCATGACGGGCAATGACATGATGCCCGCCTACTATCTGATGCTGACCTCCGCCATTGGTGCGGTTGCCATCTACTTCCTGCGCGAGTCCGCACAGAAGCCGCTGCCAGGCTCCATGCCGAGCGTGGCAACGCTCGAGGAGGCGCACGAGCTCGTGGCGACACAGGATGAGAACCCCCTGTTGGATATGGACCACATGCCCTTTGACGAGTCCTATGAGCCGGCAACGGCGGACGCCGGAATCCCCGTCACGGTGGGCCGCCCAGAGTAAGGCTCCTAGCGTCAGCTAGTTGAAGGCGTGGCGGCGCTCATCCGCCCCAGGAACTGACCCGCAGAAAACGCCGAAAATCGCGTCAAAAACGCGAATTTTCGGCGTTTTCTGCGGGTCAGTTCCTGTTTGGGGCGGGCGGGGATCATCGTCCTCGATTGCCCACTGCGGCCGCAACTTTGTCAGGCACCAGGCGGCTCAACGCAACCAGCGTGGCGTACCGTTTGGAGGGGATGGATACGCTCTTGCCTGCGGCATTGGCGGCCAGCCCTTCGCGCACCACGCGGTCGGGGTTGAGCCACAACCATGGCGGTACACCACCCATGTTCGCGCCCATGCGTTGGTGAAACTCGGTGTGTACAAAGCCCGGGCACAGCGCTGTCACCGCGACCCCTTTGGGCCCGTAGCGCAGATTGGCAAAGCGGCTAAAACTTGTCAGCCACGCCTTCGCCGCACCGTAGCTGCCGCGGGGAATGAACGCCGAAACACTTGAGACGTTGATGATGCGCCCGTGCCCGCGCGCCAACATTCCCGGCAACACTGCATGTGTGAGCTGCATGGGGGTCCGGGCCAGAATTCGCAGGTGGGCAGTCTCTTCCTCCACAGTGTTGTTTTCAAAGGCCCTGACCAAGCTGAACCCGGCATTGTTGACCAGCACCGAAACGCCGCGCACCGGGTCCGCCAGTCGGGCACTGACGGAGGCAACGCCGTCGTCGGTGAGTAAGTCTGCCGGCAGGACCTGCACGTCAACACCAAAGTCGGTCCGCAACCGCACAGCCTTGGCTTCCAGCCGGGCCACATCGCGCGCCACCAGCACCAGATCATGCCGTGAGCGGCCCAATTGCTGGGCGAACTCGGCACCGAGCCCGGAGGTGGCGCCGGTGATCAAGGCAATGGGGCGTTCCACTTAGGCGTCCTGCGGGAAGTCGATGTACTGCAGGTACGGCTCCGGATGCTTGTGCAAAAAACGCAGCACATACGGGCAATGCGGGATGATGCGCTTGCCCGCGGCCACCACGTCATCGAGGGCGTACCTGGCCAGCACCTTCGCCAGGCCGCGACCCTCAAAACCTGGTTGCGCCACTGCGTGTATGAGGTCGATGTGCCCGGGCAAGTCCTTGAAAGTGAGAATCACTGCCAGTTCATCCGCTGCGAAAAGCTCGTAGCGGTGCCGGGAATCGTTGCGCGTCATCCGCACAGTGGCGTCAAAGGGATCGGACTCTTGGGCTGCGAACTCACTCATAAAGCGAGCTTGACACACTGAACAGGAGCTGGCAACCGTGGCCCGGGATTGTGTTTAGGCGCCGGCCCCGCCCTGCCACAGAGCTGTGAACGGCGCGCCGGAGGTGACGCGGTTTTTGATGCCCTCCGTAACAAACGCCTTAGCCGTCCGGGCCGCCTCCAACGGCGTGGCGCCCTTGGCCAGTTCCGCCGTCACGGCAGCAGCCAGCGAGCAGCCGGCGCCCGAAACAGCCACCTCCCCCACCTTGGGGGCGCTGAGCACCTCAAGGGTCTCACCATCAAAGAACACATCGACGGCGTCTTCCCCGGCCAGGCGCACGCCACCCTTGGCGAGCACGGCCGCACCGCTGATCTGGTGGATTCTGCGCGCTGCCGCCTTCAAGTCCTCGAGGTTGTTGATTGCCAGGCCGGAGAGTGACTCCGCCTCAAAGTGGTTGGGGGTGACAAATGTGGCCAGCGGCAGGATCTGGGACGTCAGGGCCTGGTCAGTATCGAGGGCGTGGCCGGGCTTCTGGCCCTTGCAGATCAGTACCGGGTCAAGGACAACGTTTTTGAAGGCTGCTGCTTTGAGTGCCGTTTCCACCGTGCTGATGGTCGCGGGACTGCCCAGCATGCCAATCTTGACTGTTTCCAACACTGTTGGTGCCCCGGATGCGGGACCATAGGCCGCCGTCGTCGCTTCCAACTGATCAGCAATAACCTGCTGGTCAACGGGCATGAAGCGGTGGTTCCAGTTGTCTTTGGGGTTAAAGGACACGATGCAGGTCAGGTTGACGATGCCAAAGACACCCAATTCTTGGAACGTTTTCAGGTCGGCTTGGGCGCCGGCACCGCCTGTCGCTTCGGATCCGGCGATGGTCAGGGCAAGTGCGGGAGCAGTTGTTCTCATACAACTATCTTGCCACCTTGCCGGGCACCACCGGTGTGCGCGCGGCGGGCTGCGGATTTCTGCGATTGGGCACAACAAAAATGCCGCCGTTTGCCGGATTCGCCACAGTTTGAACTATGGCATTTCCGGCAAACGACGGCATTCTCACAACGGCCGGTGGGCCCTGCGGGGCTCGAACCCGCGACCCACGGATTAAAAGTCCGATGCTCTACCAACTGAGCTAAAGGCCCGACCTAACGCCAACTACCCAAAAGATGAATCCACCTATGGAGAAGTTGTCGCACATTAGACTACCGCACGGCGTGCACCAGAACGCAATTGGGTGCCAGCTCCCGGCACCGGCACAGCCGATCCGGCCCCCGTGGGCGCCCGTCGCCAGCCACCATCGGGGCCAGGATTGGCCGGATTTGAGCGCCAGCGCACCAGTTCTCTCGACCACACCGAGTAGCGGGGGTAGTGTTCGTGTCATGAATGATCGACCAGCCAACAACAGTCCCCGACCGCACAAACCGGTACCGTTTTCACCTGCCGACTTTGAGCCGTTTGCTGGGGGCATCGATCCGGCGCGTGTGTCTGAGGCAGCCCATCTTGCCGCCAGGGCATTGGTGCACAGCGGGCGGGCAAGCAACGATCCGGAGATCACCAAACGGCTTGTGAAGCTTGCGGACAAGCAGGGCCTTGAGGCCATTGCGGAGATGTGGGCTGCGAGCCCGGCCCGGTCCCTCCCGGGCGCACTGTGGCGCCTGTACGCCCTCCGCGCTGCCACGTTGCAGGACCCTGAAGGCATTAGCGTGTTCTTCCGGGCCGGGCAGCAAAAAGCTCAGGTAGCCAACGCCGTGGCCGGTGTTGCCGAACCGCCCGGGGCCGAGGAAATCACCACCATGGCCAACGCCATCCTTTCGGGCGCTTTCGACGGCGACTTTGACGTTGCGCTAGACCGTTCGGCAGCGTTTTGCCGAGTAGTGGCGCTGGGCCAGGCGACACTGGCTGTTGAACGTGAGGCGGCTCACGAGGAGCATGCCGCCGTTCTCACCAAAAAAGCCCACCAGTTGGTGCGCACTGCCGAGGATTTAGAGGGTGCAGCCAAGTCCTGGCGCAAGGGCGAACTCGACTAGAACATGCTCTCCAGTTGACACTTGGGGCAAGACGTACAAGACTAAAAGCGGTGTCGAACCGTGGAACCCCCGGGCTCCATTTTATAGCCGCCTAGAGCGGCCCAGTGCCGAGAGGCGCTCCCGGTTCGACACCACTTTTATGCCCTGACATAACCGGGTTTTACAGAAGTCCGCTACCACAAAGGCCTCATAGTGAAGTTTCGACTTTTTCCCCAGGAGACCGCAGGGCTTCAATCGCTGGTGAGCATGTCAGAACACATTCTGTCCGCAACCCACACCTTGGCGGAACTGCTCGGCGCTGACAGGGCGGACTTCGCAAGCCTCACCGAATCCTTGCGCCAGCAAGAGGCAGCCTCCACGGCCGACTTCGCGACCTTGCTGACAACCATGCGCACCAGTTTCATCAATCCGCTGCCCCGCGAGGACCTGTACTCCTTGGCCCAACTGCTCAATGAGACCAGCGAGATCCTCACCGGCGCTGCCGAAGTGGTTGACCTGTACGCCCTTGACAGGGTTCCCACGCGCGTCAGCGACCAGCTGGAAATCCTCTCCCGGCAGGCCGAACTCACGGCCACCGCTATGCGCTCCCTGAACGATTTGGACAGCCTCGAGGACTACTGGCTGGAAGTCTTGCGGCTGGCCAAGCGGGCAGATCACACCCACCGGGTCCTGGTCTCGGAACTGTTGGCCAGCCACAGCCCCACCACCTTTGCCAAGTACAAGACCCTTGCCGACCAGTTCGCCTCAGCAAGTCGCCAGATGCGCACGGTTGCCACCCAGGTGGGCAGCATCATCGTCAAGGAATCCTGACCTTGATAGCGTTCCTGCTCGGTGCCGTCATTGCCACGGCAGCGGTTTTCGCGTTCCTGAACGGTTTTCGCGACGCCTCGGCAGCAGTCGCCCTTTCCGTGCGCACCCGCGCCCTGACGCCATCCATCGCCGTGTTGCTGGCCAGCGTGTTCAACTGTGTGGGCGCGCTGGCCAGCGTTGCTCTGACGGCCGCCTTCGCCGACAGGCTGTTCACGGTCCCGCCGGGGCGGGTGGGGTTGCTGTTGTTGCTGGCTGCGCTCATCGGGGCGTGCCTGTGGGGTCTGTATTTGTGGTGGCGCGGCTTCCCGTCGTCCTCCACGCATGCCCTGATCAGCGCCCTGGTGGGGGCATCCCTGGGGTCTGCGATCACGGGCCACGCCCCGCTGGAGGGCATCAACACCACCATGCTTGCCCTGGTGCTCCTGCCGCTGCTCATCTCCCCCGTGGTAGCTTTTGTGCTCGGTTTTGTAGCTGTTTACCCAACCTCCTGGGCCGCCCGGAACACCGCCCCCAACCGCGTCAACCGCCGCACCCGCCAGCTGCAGTCAGTGGCCGGGGCTGCTGTAGCTTTTGGTCACGGGCTCCAGGACGGCCAGCGGACGACGGCGGTTGTCCTGTTTGCGCTCATAGCCGCCGGTACCATCGGGGCCGGGGAGGTTCCGCTGTGGGTTCCCATCTTCACCGCCGGCCTTCTGGCCGCCGGGACGCTGTGTGGCGGGTGGCGGATTTCCTACACCCTAGGACACCGTCTGGTCCGGATCGATCCAGTGCGTGGCTTTGTCGCCCAAATGATCGGTGCGGGGCTGTTGTTTGTGGGTGCCATCGTCCTGCACATGCCACTGTCCACCACGCATGCTGTCACAGCGGCCATTGGCGGCGCCGGCGCCAACCAGCGTTTTGCGGCGAGCAACGGGCGGGTGCTGCGCAGGATTGCCCTGGCCTGGCTGGCAACACCTGTTGCCTGTTTGGCGTTGGGCGCGTTGTTTTTCCTGGCCCTCTCGCCGCTGGCGTAACGATCCCGCCTTCGGCGCAGCACAAGCGCCGATGCCCCACAGGCGCAAGGAGGCATGTGTTGCGAAGCCCCGCCTTAGTTTCCTGCTGGTAAACAAACAGTGCCATTTTGCGGCCCTAAGTGCATTTGACCAGATTACGTCATCACATTCTGGGGCTATGGACAATGAACACGGGCCGGGACCGACTTAGGCTGAGTCGTCCCCGTGATGCCACTCACGGAAGCCCGCGGCAACGTTGCCGCATGTGGGTAACCTAAAAGGAAGTTTTGCCAACGCACCAAGAGCAACAGTTATCCAAGACCCTCAAACCCCGCCACCATTCCATGATCGCCCTTGCCGGCGTCATCGGCGCCGGGCTTTTTGTAGGATCGGGTGCCGCCATCCAGCAGGCAGGTCCCGGGATTCTGGTGGCCTATGCGGCGGCCGGCATTGTGGTCATTATGGTGATGCGGATGCTGGCGGAAATGGCCGCGGCCCAGCCCGAAACCGGGTCCTTTTCCACCTATGCCGACAAGGCACTGGGCCGCTGGGCAGGTTTCAGCATCGGCTGGCTGTACACCTAGTTCTGGATCATAGTGCCCGCCGTTGACCAGTGGCAATGGGCCCTGGTCCTGATGGTGCTGACCAATGTGGCCTCCGTGACGTCATACGGAGAATTTGAATTCTGGTTTGCCTCCGTCAAGGTTGCCGCCATCATCGTCTTCCTCCTGTTGGGCATCACCGCCATCCTGGGCTTCCTGCCCGGCGTTGACGCGCCCGGCCTGCAGAACCTCACTGGCAACGGCGGCATCTTCCCGAACGGTCCGGGTGCCGTGCTGGCGGGTGTCCTGGTGGTGGTGTTCTCCTTCTTTGGCGCTGAGATTGCCACAATTGCCGCCGGCGAGTCCGAGAACCCTGTGGATGCCGTGAAGAAGGCCGTGAAGTCCACTGTGTGGCGCATCTTGGTCGTCTACATTGGCTCCGTCGCCATTGTTGTGACACTGCTGCCGTGGAATGATGCGTCGGTGGCCAAGAGCCCCTACGTTGCCGTGATTGAGCTTTTTGGGACCCGGGCGCCGGCACCATCATGGACGTTGTGGTCCTGACATCCGCGCTCTCCTGCCTGAACTCGGGCCTGTACACGGCCAGCCGGATGCTGTTTTCCCTGTCAACGCGCGGCGATGCGCCCAAGTCCTGGCGCAAGATCTCCAAACGCGGTGTCCCCGTCAGCGCCGTTCTGGCCTCCACAGTGGTGGGTTTCGTGACAGTGGGTCTGAACTACCTGTCCCCGGATACGGTGTTCCTATTCATGGTCAACACCTCCGGTGCCATCGCCTTGTTCGTATGGCTGGTGATAGCCAGTTCCCATTTGATTTTGCGACGCCGGATGGGCGCCGCGGCCAAGGACCTCGAGTTGAAGATGTGGTTCTTCCCCTACCTGACATGGCTTTCCATCGCGGCCATCATGGCCTTGATGGCCTTGATCGTTGGCATGGCCATTGTTCCGCAAACACGCGAAGCATTGCTGCTGTCGGTCGGCCTGGCAGCCGTGGTGGTGGCCATTGGCGTGTTCCGCTACCGCAAGGGCCCGGCCAGCCCGGCTGCCGCCGAGGCGCTCGAGGGCGAGTCCGGTGACGAAGTTGGGTCCCGCACGTAGCGCTGGCAAGAGGCCACTGCCCGGACGGCGGCTGGTTCGGGCGCGGGGCACGCTGCGCACTCAAGCCAGTTTGTCCGGCGTCGAACGAAAAACAGCTGTCTAGCCGTTCGCGGTCCTCAAGGTGCACCGGGGCGAGGACTGCTGCATCGTCACGCTCAATGGACACGGGACGCCGCAAGAACCCATTGGGCGGCTGACCTTGGCGGCAAAAAAGGTAATGCGCAGGGTCGGAGCAGCTGCGGACTAGCCGAAGCGGCCGGAGACGTAATCTTCGGTGGACTTCTCGGCCGGGTTGTTGAAGATGGTGGCAGTGTCCGCGAATTCGATCAACTTGCCGGGTTTGCCGGTGCCGGCAATGTTGAAGAAGGCTGTCTTGTCCGAAACGCGGGCAGCCTGCTGCATATTGTGCGTCACGATGACAACGGTGTACTGGTCCTTGAGCTCGTTGATGAGGTCCTCAATGGCCAGCGTGGAGATCGGGTCAAGGGCGGAGCAGGGCTCATCCATCAGAATCACCTCGGGCGACACCGCAATGGCGCGGGCAATGCACAGGCGCTGCTGCTGGCCGCCGGAGAGGCCGGAGCCGGGCTTCTCCAGACGGTCCTTGACCTCATTCCACAGGTTGGCGCCCTGCAGGGACTTTTCCACGAGCGAATCTGCGTCGGACTTGGAGATCCGGCGGCTGTTCAGCTTGACACCGGCAAGGACGTTGTCGCGGATGCTCATGGTCGGGAACGGGTTGGGGCGCTGGAACACCATACCGATCTGGCTGCGCACGGTCACGGGATCAACGCCGTCGCCGTAGAGGTTGTCACCATCTAGGAGCACCTTGCCTTCAACGCGCGCACCGGGGATGACCTCGTGCATGCGGTTCAAGGTGCGCAGGAAGGTGGACTTGCCGCAGCCTGAGGGGCCAATGAACGCTGTGACGGACTTGGCCTCAATGGTGATGCTGACGTCCTCCACGGCGCGGAAATCACCGTAGTAAACATTCAAATCACTGACATCAATACGCTTAGACATAGCTAGAATTCCATTTCACAATTAGTTTAGCGGCCGGTTTTCGGCGCAAAGAGGCGGGCCACCAGGCGGGCTCCGAGGTTCAAGAGCATGACAAGAACTATCAACAGCAGTGCCGCCGCCCAGGCGCGTTGCGTGGACGGATCCGCGTTGGAGGGCGAGGTGGGCGTCATGATTTGCGTGTAGATAAACGTGGGCAGTGAGGCCATCCACCCGGAAAACACATTCATGTTGATGGTGGTGGCGAATCCGGCCGTCACCAGCAGCGGCGCAGTTTCACCAATGACTCGGGCAATCGCCAAGGTGACACCGGAGGCGATACCCGAGATCGCCGTCGGAATGACCACCTTGACAATGGTGCGCCACTTGCGCACACCTAGAGCGTAGGCGGCCTCGCGCAACTCGTTCGGCACGATCTTGAGCATTTCCTCGCTGGAGCGCACCACCACCGGGATCATGAGGACTGAAAGGGCCACGGCCGCCACGAACCCTGTTTTGGTTCCCGGCCCCAGGATCAGGGCGAAGAACGCTGCTGCGAACAGGCCGGCCACAATCGAGGGGATGCCTGTCATGACGTCCACCAGGAACGTGATGACCTTGGAGAACTTGTTGTCGTCGCTGTATTCAACAATGTAGACGGCCGTCAACAACCCCACGGGAACGGAGATCAGCGTTGCCCAGAGGGTGATCATGACGGAGCCCATGAGTGCGTGGTAAACGCCACCCACCACGGGGGTGCCGTCGTTCACGGAGGCGTTGTCCACGGCACCTGTCACGCCGTTCATGGATGAGCTCAAGAACCCGGGCGTCAGCAGTCCGGGCACGCCGTTGACCAGCACAGTCCAAATGACTGAGATCAGCGGCAGGAGGGCAACCAGGAACGCACCGTAAACCACCGAGGTGGCCAGTTTGTCAGTGGCCTTGCGGCGGCCCTCGACGACGGCGGCGCTTGTCACGTTCCCTGCGGCGAACAACACGGCGGAGAGGATGGCCCAGCCAAAGACGTGGAAGCCGATCAGTGACATCAAGGCGGCGGACACGATCACTGCGCTGACGGCAATGACGTACGGGGTGTATTTGGGGAGTCGGCCGCGGGTCAGGGCGGAGCGTTTACGTTCAGTCATGAGCGTGGCCATTAGTTAGCTCCCGAGAATTCTTTGTGGCGGTTGATGATCCAACGGGCCACCATGTTTACAGCCAGTGTGATGACGAAGAGCACCAGGCCTGCCGCGATAAGTTCGTGCATGCGCAGGCCGAAGGCTTCGGGAAAGTTGAGGGCGATCTCGGCGGCAATGGTTTGGTTGCCGGAACGGATCAAGGAGGCGATCAGGGGTCCCGAGGACAGGACAAGAGCTACTGCCATGGTTTCACCCAGGGCACGGCCAAGGCCCAACATGACGGCGCTAATAATGCCGCCGCGGGCAAACGGCAGAACGGCCATGCGGATCATTTCCCACCGGGTTGCACCCAACGCCAGCGCCGCTTCTTGGTGCAGCATGGGTGCCTGCAGGAAAATCTCCCGGGTAAGTGAGGCAATGATGGGCAGCACCATGACCGCCAGCACAATGCCGGCAGTCAAAATGGTCTTGCCCGTGCTTGAGGCAGGTCCGGCAAAAAGGGGAATCCAGCCCAGGTTCTCGGCCAGCCACTGGTACGGCACCTTCAACTGTGAGGCCAGGAAGCTTGCACCCCACGCACCGTAAATGACTGACGGAATGGCCGCCAGCAGGTCCACCACATATCCCAAGCCGCGCGCCAGATTGCGCGGAGCATAGTGGGAGATGAACAAGGCCACCGCAATACCAATGGGCGTGGCGATCAGCAGGGCGATCGTTGCGGCGATGAGCGTACCGATGACGATGGGGAAGATGTAGCCAAAGAAGCCTTCCCCGCCCGTAATCTCGGCGGCAGGGGCACTGAAAGTTGGCAGCGCCTGGACAACCAGGAACAGGGCCACAGCAAACAGAACGACCACAATCAGGGCACCGGCACCCAGCGCCGCACCGGAGAAGACTTTATCTCCGGTGCGGCCTGTTCCGGCTCGACGTGCGAGCTTGGTGGTGGACAATCTAATACCTTTTTGTTTGAGCTTTACTTAGCGACGCTGATGGAGTCGACCGATGCCTTGGCCTTGGCGGCGAGTGCGGCGGAGAGCGGTGCGCTCTTTGCGGCGTCGGCTGCCTGCTTCTGCCCCTCCTCGCTGAGCACGAATGTGCCGAAGGACTTGATCAGGTCAACGGTTGCGGCGTCCGGGTATGAAGCGCAGAACACGCCGTAGGAGACCAAGACTGCCGGGTAGGCGCCGGCCACGGTGGTGGTCCTGTCCAGTTTCAGGGACAGGTCGTTGGCCGTTCGACCCTCAACGACCTTTGCTGCGTCAACAGCCTTGGCTGCTGCCTCGGCGGTGACGGGGACAAACGCGTCGCCAACCTTCAGCTCAACCTTGCCCAGGGCGTCGGTGACTGCTGAGTCATCGGCGTAGGTGATGGCGCCGGAGGTTTCGGTGACAGTCTTGACAACACCAGAGGTGCCCTTGGCGTTCTCGCCGGGCAGTTCCGCCGGCCAGTCGCCTGACTTCTTGTCGGTCCAGACAGTCTTGGCTGCTGCTGCCAAGTAGTCCGTGAAGTTTTCCGTGGTGCCGGAGTTGTCCGAGCGGTGCACGGGGGTGATGGCCAGATCCGGCAAGGTGGCGTCCGGGTTGGCTGCCTTGATGGCGGCGTCGTTCCAGTTCTTGATGTCGCCGCGGAAAATCTTGGCGATGGTGTCGGCGTCGAGCTTGAGATCCTTGACACCCTCAACGTTGAACGCCACGGCGATCGGTGAGATGTACCAGGGGACGTTGATGGCGCCGTCGGGCCCGCACTTGTCCTTGGCGGAGACCAGCTCTTCGTCCTTGAGGTACGCATCGGAACCGGCGAACTGCACGGCACCTGCAATGAGGGCCTTGCGTCCGGCGCCGGAGCCTTCGGGAGAGTACTGGACCTTCGCACCGGAGTTGGCGGACTCAAAGCCGGCCTTCCAAGCGTCCATGGCTGCTGAGACGGAGCTGGCACCGGTGCCGGTCAGGGTGCCGGTGACGGAGGTTCCCGCGCCTGCTCCGGTGGTTCCGCCGTTGCCGGTGGGTACCACGTTGTCAGTGCCGCACGCTGTCAGTGCCAATGCGCCGACCGTCAGTACTGCTGCCATGCGGCCAATGTGAAGTGCCTTCACGCGATCTACCTCTTCGTTGGGTTGCTTTCGATTCATTACTCTTTGACGTTAAGAGTCCGAGGTAAAGCAACACCCCCACCTAGGTGAACAGAAGGTTAACGCTGCGGGGATTCTTGGTTTTGAGGTACGACGCCGGTCACATCGCCGAGGGCGCGCGGCGCCCAGTGCGCTGCCAAACGCGTGATCCGGAGGCTGCGACGCGGTCCGTGCCATGGGCTACAGCTAACCGGTGAACGTGAAGTGGTGCGCCGGGTCAGGCCGGCGAAGCATAGACTTGGCACCATGTCCGAGTCAGCCCCGGCAGGGCCTAGCAAGACGGCCGCAACAGTACTGTTCCTTAAGCGTCGTGCCCGTTTGGGTTGGCGCCGCAGCTACAACTCAGTTGGCCAGGCCCTGATGATGACCATCTGCGCGGTCGGCGCCTACTACTTTTCCGTACTGGTCCTGGGGCATCAAGGCCCGTTGTTCGCCGCCACCAGCGCCATTATTGCCCTTGGTTTTACCCGGGATCCGCGGCTTCGCCGGGTGCTGGAGGTGGGCATGGGCTGCACCATTGGCATTGCCGTGGGCGATGTCCTGGTGCACTGGTTGGGCCCCGGAATTTGGCAGGCAGCGCTGGTACTCTTTTTGTCGATCCTGCTGGCACGGTTCTTGGACAGTGGCGCCATCTTCACCACTCAACTGGCGTTGCAGTCGCTGCTGGTGGTCTTGTTGCCCATACCGGCCGGGGGCCCATTCACCCGCAGCATTGACGCGATCGTGGGCGGTTGTTTTGCCTTGGCGGCAACGTTCCTGCTGCCAAGAGATCCTCGGCGCGAGCCAAAAGACGATCTCAAGGAAGTCCTCGGCGAGTTGTCATTGGTGTTGCGCGAGTGCGCCTCGGCCTTGTCCTATAACGATTCCACCACCGCCTGGCATGCCCTGGTCAGGGCACGCAACCAGCAGTCGCGCATCGACGCCATGCGCGAAGGTTTGCGCGGTTCCGTTGAAATTGCCAGGTTGTCGCCACTGTATAGACGCCATTTTCAGGAGGTGGACGGGCTGGCGAAATTGATGGTGCGGGTTGACTACGCCATGCGTTCAAGCCGGGTGCTGGCGCGTCGGCTTGCCAGCGTCATCAACAACGCAGCACTGTCCGAGGCCGGCAGCGTGCACCTGGCCGAGGTGATGAGCGAATGCGCAACAGCTGTGGATGAGCTGGGTGCCGCGCTTTCCGACACCACCTCCCGCGCCACTTTGGGCCACGCACGCGATGCTCTCGCCGACATTGCCATTCGGCTGCACCCCAGCAAGCTGGAGATCACGCGCATGGAGGGTGAAACGCTCGTGCTGCTCTTCCGCACCCTCATGGTCGATCTGTTGGAAGCTGCCAGGATGGAGCCTTCGGAGGCACGGGCCCTGCTGCCGGAGCTCTAGGCGCTGCCCGCCTCGGGCTTGTCCGGGGAACCTTTATCCACAACTGCGCCGGCGCCGTGGGTACCATGTCAGTGCCCGGCGCTAGGGTTGTCTCATGGCATCAAAGAGCGCGAAGACGAACTCAGGGCAAAATTTCCGCTGCACCGAGTGCGGCTGGACTGCCGTCAAATGGGTGGGTCGTTGCGGCGAATGCCAGGCCTGGGGCACCCTGGAGGAAATTGGGACTGTCGTCATCAGGACAACCGCCGCCACCACAGTTGTCCGTCCGGCGCAGCTGATCTCCGAGGTCGACGCCTCCAAGGCCGCCCACAATCTCACGGGTGTGCCGGAGCTTGACCGCGTGCTGGGCGGCGGCATGGTGCCAGGGGCCGTGATCTTGCTGGCGGGGGAACCCGGCGTCGGAAAATCCACGCTGCTGCTGGACGTCGCGGCAAAGTTTGCCCGCAACGAGCACGGCCGCGAACCACAAAAAGTCCTGTACCTGACGGGCGAGGAATCTGCCGCCCAGGTGAAACTGCGTGCCGAACGTATTGGCGCCGTCGCCGAAACCCTGTATTTGGGTGCCGAAACAGACCTTGGCACGGCGCTAGGGCATGTGGAGGCCGTGCAGCCTGCCCTGTTGATTGTCGATTCGGTGCAGACCTTCAGCAGCGCCATGGTTGAGGGGAGTGCTGGCGGGGTGTCGCAGGTGCGCGAGGTCGCGGCGTCGCTCATTGCCGCAGCCAAGCGCCTCAACATGACCACCTTGCTGGTGGGTCACGTGACCAAGGACGGCTCCATCGCTGGGCCTCGCCTGCTTGAGCACCTGGTGGATGTTGTGTGCCAGTTCGACGGTGAGCGCCACTCCCGGCTGCGTCTTTTGCGCGCTGTGAAGAACAGGTACGGCCAGACTGATGAGGTGGGCTGCTTTGACCTGACGGACAATGGCATTGAAGGCCTGGCCGATCCCAGCGGGTTGTTCACCTCCCGCACCTCACAACCGGTTTCTGGCACCTGCATCACGGTGACCATGGAGGGCCGCCGGCCGCTGTTGGCGGAGGTGCAGGCCCTGCTGACCCCGGCCCTTGGCTCGTCGCCCCGGCGGACAGTCAGCGGCCTGGACTCCACCCGCATTGGCATGCTGCTGGCTGTGCTGCAGCAAAGGGCCGGTCTGCGGATGGATGCCGATGACAGCTACGTGGCGACTGTGGGTGGCGCCAAACTCTCCGAACCGGCCATGGATTTGGCTGTGGCCTTGTCCATTGTGTCCGCCAAGATCAACAAGCCAGTCCACGGCAAGATGGTGGCTTTCGGCGAGGTCGGGCTGGCAGGGGAGGTACGCCCGGTGCCCGGCATCAATCAGCGCATTCAGGAGGCCAGCCGGCTCGGCTACACCCACGCCCTTGTCCCCCTGAGTGCCACCGGCCCCGGCCCCATCCCCCCGGACTTCACCGTGAAGGAAATTGAGCACATCGCCGAGGCCACGGAGCTGTTGCTGCACGGCTAAATCAGGCCCCGCCACCGCGGGGGCCGTTGTGGACATACGCCCCTGGTCGGCCGCAATCGAATGTCCACAACGGCCTCCGCGACCGCATTGTGGCCCCGAAATCCCGCGAAAACGGCGCATAGGCCACAAAGAGCTGTCCAAAAGGCCAGCCCAACCGGAATTGGCAGGTACTTCCCCTATTATGGGCATTGTGACTTGTGCGGATTCCCGCGCTCGAAAAGAAGGAACCGCCCATGACCCGCAGTCCCGAAGAGTCCTTGAAGGCCACTCTTGCCCGTGTCGCGCCGGGAACGCCGCTGCGTGATGGACTGGAACGGATTCTTCGAGGCCGCACAGGGGCCCTTATTGTGTTGGGCTCGGACAAAATCATCGAGAGCCTGTGCTCCGGCGGCTTCGAGATCGGCATCGACTTTGCCCCCACAAGTTTGCGTGAGCTTGCCAAAATGGATGGCGCCATTGTGTGTGACAAGGACGTCACCAAGATTGTTCGGGCAGCCGTTCAGCTGGTGCCGGACCCCAGCATTGAAACCCAAGAATCAGGCACCCGCCACCGAACGGCTGAGCGGGTAGCCATCCAAACCGGTGTACCAGTTGTTTCGGTCAGCCAGTCAATGCAAATCATTGCCCTGTATGTTGACGGGCTGCGCTACGTTTTGGAAGGTTCGGAGAAGGTTCTGGCCCGCGCCAATCAGGCCCTGGCTACTTTGGAACGTTACCGTGCGCGCCTCGACCAGGTGACAAGCTCCCTCTCGGCGTTGGAGATCGAAGCCATGGTTACCGTGCGCGATGTTGCCGTCACATTGCAGCGTCACGAGATGGTGCGCCGCATCTCCGAGGAAATCGCCCAGTACGTGCTGGAATTGGGCGTGGACGGGCGCCTGCTCTCTTTGCAGCTGGAGGAGCTCTCCACCACCCGAGGCTCCGGTGCTGACATGGTCATTCGGGATTACACAGCCCCGGAGACAACGGATGTGGACGCCGCGGTAACTGCACTGCAAGAGATCGATCAGGCTGACTTGATCAACTTGAACCTCATCGCCAACATTGTTGGCCTGCCCACTGGCGGCAACGATTCCCTTGATGTCATCATTCAACCGCGCGGATACCGTCTGGTGTCCGGTTTGAAGGCTGTGCCCGGTGCCGTGGCCGGGCGCCTGGTGGACCACTTTGGTGGACTGCAAGACCTGATGGCGGCCACCATTGATGAGCTCATGGTTGTTGACGGCATTGGCGAACTGCGGGCGCGGAACGTTCGCGAAGGCCTGTCCCGCATCGCCGAGGCCAGCCTGTTGGACCGCTTCCTTTAGCCACACAGGCCACCGGCGGCAATGCCCGGCCGGCACGGCAACACGGTGGGTGAAACTATTGCAGCGTAAACGTCACGGCGTCGCTAGACCATTTGCCAAGTTTTGCCACGAACGAATAGGTCCCACCCGCCCGGCCCGGCTCAGCGGCAGCTTTGGCGCATCCGGGGGCGCTGCGTTTTACTTTCCACACAAAATTGGCCGACTCCGAAGCGGCCGGGGCCAGATTCTTCACCAGATCGGTGGCTTTCAGCTGGCAGTGCATGGAGTTAAAGACGACGTCTTCACCGCTGGAGATCTGGAACTCCATCTGGCTGGTGCCCACGTTGATGTCGCACGATGACTTGCCGGAATTTGTCACACGCAAGGTCAGCACGGGGGATTCCTCCGACCCGTAGGACTTCTTGTCGACAGCGGCCGTCACCTTGATACCGCCCTCATCGCAGACGGCGGCCGGCGGGGTGCCCGGATCCACTGCCGCCTTGGGTTTCGCTGAGCTGCTGCTGGTCGGCCCGGCGCCGGCAGTTGGCGCCGGGCCGCCGCTCATCAGCCGGGAAACGAAAATTCCGCCGGTTATCAGCCCTGCGATGATCAGCAAGACCAAAACGCCCGCGACTTGGCGGCGCCTGCGGAACACCTTGGCCGAAACGCGGGGCTTGGCAGCGGGCACAGCTGCGGGGCCCCTGCCGCCTGTTGACTTCCCTTGCACAACCACCTCCCAAGAGTATCGAAGGCCCGGGGCCCTTGGCGCCAACCACGCCGCCGGTCCGCCTGTGAACCGCACGGCGTGACTTAGAGTGGAACTGCCGCTTTGGGGAAGCCAGCGGCGCAGCGGAGTGCAAAGGGAGATGTGGTGCAGCAAGAAATCACGCAATGGTTCCGGCAACAGGCCAGGGATCTGCCGTGGCGCAGGGACTGCTCGGCGTGGGGCATCCTGGTCAGTGAGATCATGCTCCAGCAAACGCCGGTGGTCCGCGTGCAGCCTGTCTGGGAGGAATGGATGAGGCGTTGGCCAACGCCTGCCGATTTTGCGGCAGCTCCCGCCGCCGAGGTCCTGCGGGCGTGGGGGCGGCTGGGATACCCGCGCCGGGCCCTGCGACTGCACGCGGCCGCCGCGGAAATTCTTGACAAGCACGACGGCGCCGTCCCGGACACTTACCCGGAACTTCTGGCGCTTCCCGGCGTGGGGACGTACACAGCTGCCGCCGTTGCAGCTTTCGCCTTTGGCCGGCGAACAACAGTTGTCGACACCAACATCCGCCGGGTACATGCCCGTCTTGTCATTGGTCAGGCGCTTCCCGCCCCGGCGCTCACGGCAGCCGAAACAGCCCTGGCCACGGAGCTGCTCCCGGACGATGCCGAGGAATCCGTGCTGTGGAATGCTGCCGTCATGGAACTTGGTGCCGTCATTTGCACGGCCCGCAGCCCCAAATGTGAGCTCTGCCCCGTACTGGATCGGTGCGCATGGATTGCTGCCGGCCAGCCCGAACCCAGCTACATTCCCAAGGGCCAGCCGTGGGCGGGGACCGACAGGCAGGTGCGCGGCGCTGTCATGGCTGTGCTGCGTGCCGCCAGCTCCCCCGTCCACGCGGATTTGTTCTGGGACCCCGTGGCGGCACAACACCATGGCGAAACGGCACCAGCCCTGCACAAATTACACGAACTCAACACCCATGCCCCGCAGCTGGAACGGGCACTGGCGTCCCTGGTGAGCGACGGCCTCGCCCAACTCTCCGAAACCGGCTACCACCTCCCCCACTGACGGGTCGGGCCAGGGGGTCCGGCCGTCGCTTACATCTCGCCGAACCCGGCCTCAACTTCTCTGCTTACCAAATCCACTGCGCGCCGCGCATCGGGCCCCGTGGCTGTGACGTGCAGCTCGGTGCCCTGGGCCGCGCCAAGAGTCATCAGCATCATGACAGATTGCCCGTCCACACCGTTGATCTCGATCTCCACATCCATGGCACCGAGTTCCCCGGCCAGCACTGCTGCCGGCCTGGCATGAAGGCCCAGCGGGTTGATCAGGGTGGCCACGGCCGTGACTGCGCCAGCCTCCCCGCCGGGGGCGGCGGATGTGGCTGCGATGGCTTCCGCGGGCTGCAGCGCCGTCTCGGCGGCCTTGCACACAACCTCCAGCGCCGCCCCTGACTGCGCAGCAACAGCTGCGGCAATGGTGCCCTCCACGAGTGGCGCATTGGCCAGCAGGACGTTCTCCGGGCTACCCATGAACTCCAAGGCCGACTCGGCCGTCATGACGGCCGAGCCCAGGTCGGTGAGAACCACTGCCCCTGCCCCCGTATCAGCCAGCACCAGCGCCGACATGACCTTGTCCAGGGAAGTCCCAATGCCGCCGTCGTCCATTCCGCCGGCGGGAATCAGCACCACGTCGGGGGCCATTTGGGCTGCGAGCTCAACCACACCGCCCGCCAATTGGGCGCTGTGCGAGACAATCACCAAGCCGACCCTCATGCGCTGGCTCCGGCTGCCGTGGCGGCCGCGGCCCGCAAGATCAGTGCCGAGGACGCCGCCCCCGGGTCACGGTGCCCCATGGCCCGCTCCCCCAGGTAGCTGGCACGGCCCTTGCGCGCAATCAAGGGATCGGTGCTCACGGCCCCGGCCTCGGCGGCAGTTGCGGCAGCATCCAGCACAGCGGCCGGATCAGCCCCAGCCGCAACTGCTGCTGCGGCGGCGTCGACTGCCGGGGTCCAGGCGTCAATCATTGTTTTATCGCCCACCTCGGCCTTACCGCGGGCAACCACCCCGTCACGGGCGGCGCTCAGGGCTGCGCTAAGTGTTGCCGAATCCAGTTCGGCGGCGTCGCCAACAGTCGTGGCCGCGCGCAAGAACGCCGTACCGTACAGCGGCCCGGCGGCGCCCCCCACCTTGGACATCAAGGTCATGGCAGCCAATTTGAAGGCAGCGCCCGGGGTTGCTGGCGTCTGTGCCTCCAGGGCTTGAAGAATTGCGCTGAAGCCACGGTCCATATTCTCGCCGTGATCGCCGTCGCCAATGACCCTGTCCAGCTCAATCAAAGCCATCCGATTTTCCGCCACGATCGCTGCGCTGCTGCGCAACCAGGCAATGGCCCAGTCAACGTTGAGAACCGTCGAGTCCGCCACTTACATCCCCCAGCGAAGAGCAGGCGTGTTGACGGGTGCATCCCACAGGGCTGTCATCTCGTCGTCCAGGCGCAGCACCGAAATGGAGCAACCCTGCATTTCCAGGGCAGTGATGTAGTTGCCCACCAGCGAACGCTCCACCACCAGCCCGGCACCTTCGAGCACCTTGGCGGCATGCCTGTACACGATATACAGCTCGCTGGCAGGGGTGCCGCCCATGCCGTTGACGAACAAGAGCACCTTGTCCCCGGCGACAGGTGCAAGGTCGCTGAGAATGGGTTGAAGCAGCCTGTCGGTGATGCCGTCGGCGCCCTCCATGGGAATCTTGTGGCGGCCCGGTTCACCGTGGATGCCAATGCCGATCTCAATCTCGTCCTCGGTCAGCTCAAAACTGGGCACTCCTGCGTGCGGAACGGTGCACGCTGAGAGGGCCACACCCATGCTGCGCACGTTGTCGTTGACGCGCTGGCCAATGGCGGCAACCGCGTCAAGGCCGTCCCCACGCTCGGCAGCGGCGCCGGCAATCTTTTCCACCAGGACAGTGCCGCCCACGCCGCGGCGCCCGGCCGTGTACAGCGAGTCTTCGACCGCGACGTCGTCGTTCACCAGCACGGTGCGGACCTCAACACCTTCGGCCTGCGCCATCTCGGCGGCCGTTTCAAAGTTGAGGACATCGCCTGTGTAGTTCTTCACAATATGCACCACGCCGGCGCCCGAGTCGGCTGCCAGCGTGGCGGGAATGATCGCATCTGGTGTGGGGGAGGTGAACATGGCCCCGGGCACCGCCGCATCCAACATCCCGTATCCGACATAGCCTGCATGCAAGGGCTCGTGGCCGCTGCCGCCGCCGGAGATCAAGCCAACCTTGCCGGCCCTGGGCGCCTCCTTGCGCGTGACAAACAAGGGGTCGGGGTGAACTGTGACATGGGCCGCGTGCGCCTGCCCAAATCCTTCCAGTGATTCATTGACTACAGTCTTGGGATCATTGATGAGCTTCTTCATGGCCAACCCTTTCGAAAATCACACAGCGAACATGACAGGCGCCCGGAAACCTCGCGCGCCTGTCCTTGAACCCTACCCGGGGGCATTGCCTGTTGCTAGGGGTCGGTGCGGTGTGGCTGCTCCGGGAACGGCGCCGAGGCAACAATTGCCCGCCCCGGGCGGAGCCCGTGCAGCTGTGCGTGACTTAGAGGTTGCGGATCATGCGCGTATTGCCCAACGTATTGGGTTTGACCCTGGCCAGGTCGAGGAATTCGGCAACGCCCTCATCGGCGGAGCGCAGCAGTTCGGAGTAAACAACCGGGTCCACGGCGCCCTGGTTGGCCATGACTTCAAAGCCGTGACGGACAAAGAAGTCCACCTCAAAGGTCAGGCAAAATACGCGGCTCACCCCCAGCGCACGGGCCCTGTCCAAAAGCTGCTCCACCAGGGCGTGGCCAATCCCCCGGCCACGCCACGCGTCGGCGCTGGCAAGTGTGCGGATTTCGGCCAGGTCTTCCCACATGACGTGGAGGGCACCACAGCCAACGCTCTCGCCGTCGATCTCAGCTATGAGGAACTCCTGAATGCCCTCAAAGTAGGTGACGGATTCCTTGGAAATCAAGATTCGCTGCTCGGCCAGCGGCGCCACCAGTTCCTTGATGGCGTAGACGTCTGAGGTGCGTGCGGGACGGATTGTTAGCGCTGAAGTCACCAGAATAGTCTATGGCCGTTGGCGCCACCGCCGCGACGAGCACCACCAACAACCGCCTGGCGGTGCCGGGCTGCCTGGCACGCAGCGGCCCAGAGCGGCTGGGCGTACCAAAAGGGGCGCATAAGCTGTTCAGCTTATGCGCCCCTTCAGGTAGTTCCTTAGGCGGAGGCCGTGATGGCGTCCGGGATGTGCGGCTTGGCCGTGCCCACGAAGGTGAACTTGGCGTCGTCGCCCTCTCCCTCAACACCCACGGTGACGATGTCGCCGTCCTTGAGTTCGCCGAACAGGATCTTCTCCGAGAGGTGATCCTCGATCTCGCGCTGGATGGTGCGGCGCAAGGGCCGTGCACCCATGGCGGGATCGTAGCCCTTGGTGGCAAGCAGAACCTTGGCTGCGGCTGTGAGCTCAAGGCCCATGCCCTTATCAGCCAGGCGGCTCTCCAAACGTGCCACCATCAGGTCAACAATCTCGATGATCTCGTCCTGGGTGAGCTGCGGGAATACCACAACGTCATCCACACGGTTCAAGAACTCGGGGCGGAAGTGCTGCTTGAGCTCTTGGGTGACCCGTGCCCGCATCCGGTTGTAGCCGGTTTGGGTGTCCGAACCCTGCTGGAAGCCAGTGGCGATCGACTTGGAAATATCACGCGTCCCCAAGTTGGTGGTCATGATGATGATGGTGTTCTTGAAGTCCACCACACGGCCCTGGCTGTCGGTCAGACGGCCATCTTCGAGGATCTGCAACAAGGAGTTGAACAGGTCAGCGTGCGCCTTTTCAACCTCGTCGAAGAGCACCACGGAGAACGGGCGACGGCGGACCTTCTCGGTCAGCTGCCCACCTTCCTCGTAGCCAACATAGCCGGGAGGTGCACCGAACAAACGGGACACAGTGTGCTTTTCCGAGTACTCGGACATGTCCAAGGTGATGAGTGCGTCTTCGTCTCCGAAGAGGAACTCGGCAAGGGCCTTGGCCAGTTCAGTCTTACCAACACCTGTGGGGCCGGCAAAGATGAATGAGCCGCCGGGACGCTTGGGATCCTTCAGCCCCGAACGGGTCCGTCGAATGGCCTGCGAAATGGACTTGATGGCCTCATTCTGACCAACAACACGCTTGTGGATTTCCTCTTCCATCTTCAGCAGACGCGTGGACTCGGCCTCCGTCAGCTTGAAGACCGGGATGCCCGTGGAGTTGGCAAGCACCTCGGCGATGAGTTCCTCATCCACCTCGGAGATCTCATCCAAGCCGCCGCTCTTCCACAGGCGTTCCTTGTCGGCCCGGGCAACAATGAGCTTCTGCTCGTCGTCGCGCAGGGCCGCAGCACCTTCAAAGTCCTGGGCGTCAATGGCGTCTTCCTTACGCTTCTTGACCACAGCAATTTCAACGTCCATGGCCTTGAGCTCCGGCGGAGCAGTCATGCGGCGAATGCGCAGACGCGCACCAGCCTCATCGATCAAGTCAATGGCCTTGTCAGGCAGGAACCTGTCACTGATGTACCTGTCAGCCAGGGTTGCTGCAGCTGTCAGGGCGCCGTCGGTGATGGAGACACGGTGGTGTGCCTCGTACCTGTCACGCAGGCCCTTGAGGATCTCAATGGTCAGCGGAACAGTTGGTTCCTGCACCTGGATGGGCTGGAAACGGCGTTCCAGGGCGGCATCCTTTTCAATGTGCTTGCGGTACTCATCAAGAGTTGTGGCACCAATGGTCTGCAGTTCCCCGCGAGCCAGCATGGGCTTGAGGATGGACGCGGCATCGATGGCACCTTCGGCAGCACCGGCACCAACAAGGGTGTGGATCTCATCGATGAACAAGATGATGTCGCCGCGGGTGCGGATTTCCTTGAGAACCTTCTTCAGGCGCTCCTCAAAGTCACCACGGTAGCGTGAACCTGCCACCAGTGAACCAAGGTCAAGGGTATACAGCTGCTTGTCCTTGATGGTCTCGGGCACGTCACCGCGCACAATGGCCTGCGCCAGACCTTCCACCACGGCCGTCTTGCCCACGCCGGGCTCACCAATGAGCACAGGGTTGTTCTTGGTGCGGCGGGAGAGGATCTGCATGACGCGTTCCATCTCATGCTCGCGCCCAATGACGGGGTCGAGTTTGTTTTCACGCGCAGCCTGAGTCAGGTTCCGGCCAAACTGGTCCAAAACCACTGAGCCGGCGGGCTGGCCTTCTTGTTGCTGGCCGCCACTGACCGCGGGTTCTTTGCCCTGGTAGCCGGACAACAGCTGGATGACCTGCTGGCGCACACGGGCCAAGTCAGCACCCAACTTCACCAGCACCTGCGCTGCAACGCCTTCACCTTCACGGATCAGCCCCAGCAGAATGTGCTCGGTGCCAATGTAGTTGTGACCCAATTGCAGGGCCTCACGCAGTGAAAGTTCCAGGACTTTCTTGGCGCGCGGCGTAAACGGAATGTGCCCGCTAGGGGCTTGCTGCCCCTGTCCAATGATCTCTTGGACCTGCTCCCGGACACCATCGAGAGAGATGTTCAAGGACTCTAATGCCTTGGCGGCAACACCCTCACCCTCGTGGATGAGGCCAAGCAGAATATGCTCAGTGCCAATGTAATTGTGGTTGAGCATGCGGGCCTCTTCTTGGGCCAGCACAACAACACGTCGGGCTCGATCAGTAAATCGCTCAAACATTTCGCCACACTCCTTTTACTGCGTACTTTGATGCTACGCAGTACCTGGCCGCTATGGGGGCTTGTTCGCCACAGGGGAAATAGCAAGTGTGTGTACTTCGCTGCGAATGTGTGCCTTAAGCACGACGGCGAGATCACCTGGTGTGGTGATCTCGCCGTCGTGCTGGGGTGCTAAACGCCCCAAAAAATACCTTGTGGGCCCATGCCGGGCGGGCGGGGACTAGGCCTTTGCCGCCTTGTAAGCCTCACGAATTTCGGCCTGAATGCGGCCCCGCTCGTGCACTTCGTAGCCGTTCTCCCGGGCCCAGGCGCGGATCTCAGCAACGTCACTGTTACCCTTCGGGGCAGCGGCCGGTCCGCGGCCTCGCACGGCCCGTCCACCGGCGCGGCGTCCTGCGCTAATGTACTTACTCAACGCTTCGCGCAAAGCTTGGGCGTTATCGGCGGACAGATCAATCTCATAACTGATCCCGTCCAACCCGAAGATGAGGTTCTCATCTGCCGGGCTCTGATCAATATCGTCTACAAGCGTGATATGAATTTTCTGTGCCATGGGGAGTAATCGCCTCACATAGTTTTGATGAATACTTCATTACAATTATGGGGCGAAAACAGACTCGAGTCAAAGAATTACTCCAAGATCACTTAATTAGGCCCCGGGATCACCCTTGGAATCGGCATCACGTTCGGCCTGCGCCAACGCATCACGCTCGGAGCGGTCCGCATTGAATATTGCCTTCATGGCGAAGTAAAAGAGCGCTCCCACTCCTAATGAAGGCAAGATAACCGCAATATATTCCATAACTTTGCCGCTCCTACTCTGGTTTCATCAAGGGGAAGAGAATAGCTTCTCGGATACCGACACCTGTGAAGAGCATAACCAGGCGGTCCACGCCCAAACCAAGACCGCCCATGGGCGGTGCACCGTATTCCAGGGCGCGTAGGAAGTCTTCATCCAATTGCATGGCCTCGGGATCTCCCGCTGCGACAGCCAGCGACTGTGCGACCAGCCGTTCACGCTGAATGACAGGGTCAACAAGCTCAGAGAACGCCGTGCCTGTTTCCTTGCCATCAATAACCAGATCCCAAGCCTCAATCAAATTGGGCTTCTCGCGGTGCGGACGCGCCAATGGCTGGGCCGACGGCGGGTAATCACAAACAAAGGTGGGCTGGATAAGTGTAGGCTCAACGATTTCGCCAAAGAGCTCGGTAACGAGCTTCTCGGCATCCCAGGCTGAATCAATCTTGATCTCGCGCTGACCGGCAATGGCACGCAATTCATCGGCAGTTGTTTCGGGGGTAATCTCCTGGCCCACGGCCGCGGAAAGGCCCTCGTAAACAGGAAGCCAGGGCCATTCGCCGTCAAGGTTAATCCGACCGCGCACGCTTTCAATGACCCGTGACCCTGTGGCGTCTGCCGCGGCAAGAATAATGCGCTGCATGGTCTTGGCCATGGTGAATTGGTCACCATACGCTTCGTAGGCTTCCAGCATGGTGAATTCTGGGCTGTGCGTTGAATCAACGCCCTCATTGCGGAAAATGCGTCCCACTTCAAACACCTTGTCCATGCCGCCGACCACTGCACGCTTGAGGTAGAGCTCAATAGCAATGCGCAATGTCATGGGCTGATCAAAAGCATTCAAATGCGTGTGGAAAGGACGCGCCGACGCGCCCCCGTGAATCAACTGCAGAATGGGTGTTTCAAGTTCAATGTATTCTTCGCCGTGGAGAGTGTCGCGGATTGCTTTGACAATCGCCGAACGCATCTTGACCTGTTGCCGGGCGGTGTCTCGAACAATTAAATCAACGTAGCGTTGGCGGACTCGCATTTCCTCGGAAAGTTCGGCGTGCAGCACCGGGAGCGGGCGCAGGGCCTTGGAGGCCATCTGCCATTCATCGGCCATGACGGAAAGTTCGCCGCGGCGGGAGCTGATGACTTCACCCTTGACAAAGACGTGGTCGCCGAGGTCAACGAGTGCTTTCCAGTCAGCCAGTGACGCTTCGCCAACGTTGGCCAGGGACAGCATGACCTGCAGGCGGGTGCCGGCGCCTGACTGCAACGTGGCAAAGCAAAGTTTTCCTGTGTTGCGCACAAACACCACGCGACCGGTGATACCCACGATTTCACCCGTGCTGGAATCGGGTTCCAGCTCAGGGTACGAGGCGCGGATGCCTTCAATCGTATGGGTCCGTGCCACCCCTACCGGGTAGGCCTGTTCGCCTCGTTCAAGCAATTTGGCGCGCTTGTCCAAACGAACAAGCATCTGTTCGGAGGCGTCACTGGGTTCAGGGGTAGGGTTATTTTCTGCGCTCACGAGATACCAGTTTAGTGGCTGAATCTGAGTGAATCCTCCGTGTCAGCTGATTAGGGCCGCAATTGCACCCAAGATCACCCGCGAGCGCTGGCAACCGTGGAGCCGCGGACCACTAAGGTGCCATCGAGGGTGAGCTGGGCAACAGCTACTTCGTCCCCCTCCATGAGATGGCGCAACTGCTTCCCGGCCATCTGCCCCATTTCCCTAGCGGGCAGGTGAACTGTTGTCAGTCCCGGATTTGACGTGGCCGAATAGGGCAGGTCGTCAAAGCCCGTGACAGCCAGGGCCTGGGGCACTTGGACCCCCACCACACGAGCCTCCTGCAACACCCCGTAGGCGTGGGTGTCCGTGGCACAGACGGCGGCGGACACCCCACCGGCGGCCCACTCGGGCCAGTCCTGGGCGAAGGCAAGCGCGGCAGCACCGACGTCGATGGTGCTGGCACTCGTTGCCACAACCTCGATCCCCAGGGCTGCGGCGTGCCGGGAAAAGGCTTGACGGCGGACACGGAACGTCTCCGTCCCCGTGGCACTGTCCAGATAGGCAACCCTGCGGTGTCCCTGCGCGGCCAGGTGGTCAGCGAGCATGCGGGCTCCGCCGGCGACATCGAAGTTCACCGACGGGGCCATGCTTTCAATTCCCGCCGTATCCAGGAGCACCATGGGCCCGGTGGAGTGCAGCTCTGCTAGGAACCGCGCACTGGGCGCCTCCACGAGCAACCCTGCCGGGCGCAGGGCCAGCAGGTTCCTGACATCCTCCGGTTCCGGGGTCTGCCCCGCCTCCGTGACGGAGAGCAGCAACTGGTATTCGCCGCCGATGGCGTCCCGAATGCCGGCAATAACCTTGGCGTAGAAGGGGTTGGAGACGTCCGGGGCCACCAGGATCACAATGTTGCTCCGACCCTTGGCCAGGGAACTGCCCAGCCCGTCCACCACATAGCCAAGGTCGGCCACCGCCGCCGCCACCTTGGCAATGTTTTCCGTGGACACTCGCCCGGCCGTCTTGCCGCTGGTGACAAGGGAGACGGTTGCGGCTGAGACACCGGCCCGGGTGGCGACCATGGCTGCTGTGACGCGGCGGGACGCGGCATTGCGGGACGGGGGTGTGGTTGCCGATTGCATGGATCGATCGTATAGCCGCGAAACATACTTTGCTGGAACCGCAACGGGTCAAGCGCTTGACGTGAATCACGTTAAGCGCTTGACGTTAATGTGAATTCAATGTCACACTTACTCTTGCGCACGACTTCCGGGCTTATTTTCCGGAACTGTCCCCCCAACGACGTGGAGAAAAAGTGAACACGGAAGTATCCCCCGCCCACCAAGACCGGGCAGCCACCGAGCCCCGCAAGATCATCCTTGACTGCGATCCCGGCCATGACGACGCCGTCGCCCTGCTGCTGGCCCACGGCAACCCCAACATCGAGCTGCTTGCCGTGACAACAGTGGTGGGCAACCAGACCCTGGAAAAGGTCACGCGCAACGCCCTGAGCGTTGGCACCATTGCCGGCATCTCGGGCGTCCCGTTTGCGGCCGGCTGCGACCGCCCCCTGGTGCGCACCATCGAAACCGCGCCGACCATCCACGGCGAGAGCGGCATGGACGGCCCCGCCCAGCCCGACTCCACGATCGAGCTTGACCCGCGCCACGCCGTCGACCTCATCATTGAGATCATCATGGCCCACGAACCTGGCACAGTGACGCTGGTCCCCACGGCCGGACTGACCAACATCGCCATGGCCGCCCGCAAGGAGCCGCGCATTGTGGAACGCGTGAAGGAGGTTGTCCTCATGGGCGGCGGTTACCACGTGGGCAACTGGAGCCCGGTGGCCGAGTTCAACATCAAGATCGACCCCGAGGCCGCCCACATCGTGTTCAACGAAAAGTGGCCCGTGGTCATGGTGGGGCTTGATTTGACCCACCAGGCGCTGGCAACCCCCGACGTCGTCGCAGCCATCGAGGCTGTTGGCACCAAGCCGGCCAAGTTCGTCATGGAACTCATGGAGTTCTTCACCAAGACGTACAAGGACGCCCAGGGCTTTGACTACCCGCCCGTCCATGACCCGTGCGCCGTCGCCTACGTCATTGACCCCACCGTCATGACCACCCAAAAGGTTCCCGTGGACATTGAATTGACCGGCACCCTGACGCTCGGCATGACCGTAGCCGACTTCCGCGCACCCGCCCCGGCCGACTGCAACACCTCCGTCGCCATCACCCTTGATCACAAGAAGTTCTGGAACCTTGTCACCGACGCACTGGTTCGCATTGGCGAGGTCGACGCATGAGCGCCACCGCCACGAAAGTGCTGAGCAAGTCCGGCAACATCACCGCCTTGATGGTTGCGCTGCTGACAGCTTGCATCGCCTTCCAGCTCAACGCCTCCATGCTCAGCCCCGCCCTAGTCACCATGGGCCAGGAGCTGAACGCCAGCCAGGCGGCCATTGGCCTGTCCCAAACCTGGTTCTTTACCGCAGCCGCCGTCTTCTCACTGTTCCTGCCGCGACTGAGCGACATCATCGGGCGCAAGAAGGTGCTCATCGGCATGATGGTCATGATGGGCGTCGGTTCCATCATTTCTGCCATGGCGCCGGACATCACCTGGCTGTTCATTGGCCGCATCATCCAAGGCGTCAGTGGACCCACTGTCCCGTTGTGCCTGATCATGCTCCGTTCGGCTGTGCAGGAACCCAAAAAATACGGCGCCCTGATGGGCCTGATCACGGCTGTCAACGGCGGCATTGCCGGCGTCGATTCCTTTGTGGGCGGCTACTTTGCCGAGCACTTTGGCTTCCGCAGCATCTTCTGGCTCATGGTTGTTGTTGCAGCCATCGCCACCGTTTTGATTGTGCTCCTGGCTGGCGAATCCAAGCCCGGGGAAGGGACCAAGATGGACTGGCTGGGCGTGTTCTTCATCGTCCTGGCGGTTGGCGCCCTGCTGACAGCCCTGAATGAGGCCAGCAAGCTCATCGGCGGCATCACCACAGTCCCGCTGGTGGCCTCACTGGCGCTGGCTTTGATCTCCGTTGTCTCGTTTATGGCTTTCTGGAAAGTTGAAAAGGCGTCCTCGCACCCCATGGTGGAGACGGTCCACCTGCGCCAACGCTCCACTTGGGCCCCGCTGCTGACAACCACCCTGACCATGACAGGCATCTTTGCCGTCATCAACGGCATTGTCCCGGCATTCGTGCAGGCGGCGGACCCCGGCTTCGACATTGGTGCCACGGAGATGAGCCTGCTCATTCTGACCCCGTACGCCCTGCTGGGCTGGCTCTTTGGCCCCATCACGGGCCGCCTGGCCCCCGTCATCGGCTACACCAAAATGCTGCGGATCGGCCTGCTGGGCAGCGTCGTGGCCCTGGCCATCATTGGCTTCCTGGGCTTGAACAGTTTGCCGCTGATGATCACCGGTACTGTCTTGCTCGGCATCATGTACGCCGGTACCGTGAACATCATGCTCAACGGTCTTGGCGTGGTGCTCTCCCCCGAGGGAAACCCCGGATTCCTGCCCGGCATGAACGCCGGTGCCTTCAACCTCGGCGCCGGGCTAAGCTTCTTGATCCTGCCGGCCGTCCTGGTGGCCACGGCCCCGCTGGGCGTCCACGGATCCTACCTGACGGTGGTCTTTGTTGCCTTGGCCATCACGGCGGCCGCGTTTGCCGCCTCGCTGCTGGTGCCCAAGCCCGTTAATGCGGAGGTCTCAGCGTGACCTCGGCACGAATTGTGGTGGCAGGTTCACTTAACGCCGATCTCACCATCTACTGTGAAAGGCTCCCCTCCCCGGGCGAGACCCTGCATGGCAACGGCTTTGCCGTGAACCCCGGCGGCAAGAGCGCCAACCAGGCCGTGTCCGCGGCCAAGCTCGGCGGCAATGTCACCTTGCTCGGAGCTGTGGGCCGGGACCCCAACGGCGACCTGCTGGTGGCCTCCACGGCCGGTGCAGGGGTCGACGTTAGCCACGTCCGGCGCGTTGCCGAACCGACGGGCGTTGCCGTCATCTCCGTGGAGAACAGCGGCGAGAATTCCATCATCATCTCCGCCGGCGCCAACGGCACCCTGACACCGGCAGACATGGAGCAGTCCCTGTTTGCCGGGGCCGGCGTGGTCTGTTTGTGCCTGGAGGTCTCCATGGACACTGTCCGGGCCGCCGCGCAGGCAGGACACGACGCCGGGGCAACAGTTCTGCTGAACCTCTCCCCATACTCTCCGGTCACCGAGGAACTGGCGCGGCTGACCGACGTCCTGCTCGTCAACGCCCACGAGGCCTCGCAATTCCTGGACGGCTTCCCCATGCCCGCCCAGGACGCTCCTGTTGATGCATGGGCAGGGGCCGTGGCGAGGTTTGCCGCCCGCGGGCTGCACAAGGTGTTAGTCACGTTGGGTTCAGCAGGCTCAGTGGTGTTGGATTCTGGCAACGCGGCCCAGCCGGTGGTTCGCATTGCCCCCACTCGCGTTACTGCCGTAGACACCACGGGCGCCGGCGACGCCTTCACCGGCGGAGTTGCCGCCCGGCTGGCCGCCGGCGACACCCTCGTTGACGCGGCACGGTACGCCTCGGTGGCTGCAGCCTTAGCGGCCACGAAGAAGGGCACGCAAACCGCGTACCCCACAGTGGCTGAAGTAGCGGCCAGGCTCTAACCCCCTGTCGTAACTGACCCGCAGAAAACGCCGAAAATACGCGCTTTTGAGGCTGTTGCTTTTTGGGGTGTGGCGGTGTTTGCTTTGTCCCGGGTCGTGTTTAAGAATTGAGCATGGCCCGGGATTATCGCTCTGTAGATCGTGACACACCGTTTTTGC